>NZ_JBQQBW010000039.1:0-61750 GCF_052245415.1 Streptomyces sp. 8N706
GCCGCCCACCCAGGGGTGAGCCCAGGACCTGGGCGAGCACTGGCCACCGGCGGGAGGGGGCCGGGGTCGTAGGGGTGGGGGTTCTGGAAACTTCCGTATATTTGTGGGCCGCCAGGCCCGTAAATAGACGTTCCAGGACCCCCAGCCCCGGAGGGCCCGGCCCCCGACCGGAACCCCGTACACCAGCCAATGCCCCCAGGCGGCCAGGTCGCACCGGAAGCGGCGAGCCAGCCCAGACGGAGAGGCACCCGAGCAGCCCAGCGCCCGAGTGCCCAAGCGGCCGTGCGGCCGTGCGGCCGTGCGGGCAACCCCACCACGGGGGGCGGGACGACGCCCGGGCCATGAGCGGGACGATGCCACGAGCACAAGCCGGACGAACGACCCCGGCAGGAGCAGTACGAAACACCCCGCCGGGAGGGCTCAGAGCTCGACCGACGCCGCGATCGGCAGATGGTCGCTCCCGGTCTCCGGCAGTGACCACGACGACACCGGCTCCAGCCCCCGCACCATGATCTGGTCGATCCGGGCCATCGGGAACGTCGCCGGCCAGCTGAAGCCGAAGCCGTCGCCGGCCGCACCCTGTGTGGACCGCATCTGTGAGGTGACCGGGGCCAGCGACCGGTCGTTCATGGTCCCGTTGAGGTCGCCGAGGAGCACGACCTTGGCCACGCTCTCGTCCGCGATGGCGTTCCCCAGCGCATCAGCGCTGTCGTCCCGCTGTCCGGCGGTGAAGCCCGCGTTGAACTTCACGCGCACCGACGGAAGATGAGCGACGTAGACCGCGACCTGGCCCTTCGGGGTCTCCACGGTGCTCCGCAGCGCCCGCGTCCAGCCGAGCTTGATGTCGACCGGGCGGGTGTCGCTCAGCGGGTACTTGCTCCAGATCCCGACGGTGCCCTGCACGGAGTGGTACTTGTACGTGCCCGCCAGGGCCCTCTCGTACGTTGGCAGGTCGGTCCCGGTCAGCTCCTCCAGGGCCACGACATCCGCACCGGAGCCCGCCACTTCGCCCGCCGTGCCCTCCGGGTCGGCGTTCTCGGCGTTCACGTTGTGCGTGGCCACCGTGAGCTCACCGTCGGAGCCCGACTTGCTCCCGACCAGTCCGCCGAAGAGGTTCAGCCAGACCACGGCCAGCAGCCCCAGCGCGACGAGCGCGGTCGCCGAACGGCGTACCACAGCGCACAGGAACAGCAGCGGGATACCGAGGCCCAGCCACGGAAGGAAGGTCTCCAGCAGGCTGCCGAGGTTGCCGACGGTGTTGGGGACCTCGGCGTGGAAGGCCATCAGCCCGGTGAGCAGGAGGGCGAACACCGCGATGAGGATGCCGCGCCGCCAGGCGCCGGGCCCTCTCCACCCCTGGAACAGGCGCCGGGCGCGGGATCCGGGTCGCTCGTCTCCCGAGCTGCCGCGTCCCGTAACCGTTGTGTACGCCTGCGTCATGTGCCGTTCCTCGCTCGCCTCGCGCGCTGCTCTCCGCCTACGCACCATAGGCGATGACCAGTGGCTTCCTGTGCCGTCCCGGGACGGCTGGTCTCCCAGCAGGACGAGTGGGACGGCACGGCGGGTTCCGGCCCGCACCCGGCCGCGGTCCGCTGTGACAGAACCTGGACAAACGAGCACGCCGGGTGCCCCGGACCGTGAACGGACGGCCGCAAACGGGCTGCCGCCGTTCGACCGCCCGGTGGGTGAACGACCGACGTCCACCGTCCTCGTCCGGCCTCGAAGAACCATGCCTCGAAAGACAGATCCTCGAAGGCCAAGACCTCGAACGGCCAACGCCCGGCCCCGCCCGACCGGTCGAACGGTTCCCCGGCCCGCAGCCCGTACAGCCCGCGGACCACCGGCCAGGGACAGCAGGCAACGGACCGCAGGCAACAAACCGCGGACAACGGGCCGCGGACAAGATCGGACCGCGATCGAACAAGCGAGCGCCCGGGGGGAGCGGCTCATCCCTGTCGCTCACCCGTTGGCGGGCCGAGCGGCCGTACCCCCTGGAGCACCGTGTCCACGATCTGCTCGGCGAGCCCCTCGGGCAGCTCCTTCCACTCCTGCAGGACGACGCGGGCGAGCATCGGCCCGACGAACAGATCGGCGAGCAGACCGAGATCCACATCGTCCCGTATCTCGCCGGAGGCGGCCCCGCGCCGCAGTACGGCGAGGACGGCGTCCCGCCGCGCCTGGACGACCGTCTCGTGGTACCGCTTCCACAGCGTGGGGTGCGACCGGACCTCGGCGACCACGGCGCGCAGCACGGCCGAGGAGCGCTTGGCCAGTCCGCGCCGCCGCAGGAACTCCAGCATGACCACGAGGTCGTCCCGGACGGAGAGCCCCGCGGGCTCGGGCGTGTGGAGATCCAGCGAGCGCATGACATCGAGCAGCAGCGCTTCCTTGCCGGACCAGCGCCGGTAGACGGTGGCCTTGCCCACTCCGGCCTCGCGGGCGATCCGCTCGATGGACAGCTCGCCGACCGTGACGCCCTCCTCCAGGAGCCGCAGGACCGCCTCGATGATCGCCGTACCGGCGGCGGCGTTCCGCGGCCGTCCACGCCGCTCCCCGGACGCGGCCCCTCCGGCGGGTAGGGCCCCGGAAGCAGGTGGAAGCCGGGAAGACCCCTCAGCCGGAACCGCGCCGGACGGCGGTACGGCACCGGCATCCGGAACACGACCCTTATCCGGTGCGCCCCCCGAAGCCGCCGGGGTGCTCATCGCTCCGCCTGCGCCGGGTCTGCCTCGGTCCCGTGCTGCGCGGCCGCGGCTCCGCCGCTGCCCCTGCTCTCCGGGCGTCCTGGCAGGAAGAGGGCCACGACGCCGGCGCCGACCAGGGCCGCGGCGGACGCACAGAGGGCGGTCGAGTGCATGGCGTGGACGAAAGCGTCGTGGGCCGGTCGCACCAGCGCCCTGCCCGCCGGTCCCATCCGCTCGGCGACCGCGAGGGTTCCCTCGATCGACTCGCCGGCGGTGTGCCGCGCACCGGACGGCAGTGCGCGGAGCCGGTCCTGGATGCCCGCGCGGTAGCTGGTGGACAGCACCGATCCGAGGACGGCGACCCCCAGTGCCCCGCCGATCTGCCGGAACACATTGTTGATCGCGGATCCGGAGCCCGCCTTCTCACGCGGCAGTGACTGCATGACCGACGTGGTGACGGACGGCATCGAGTACGCCATGCCCGTGCCCTGCACGAAGAACAGCACCTCCAGCACCCAGATGGGTGTCTCCCGGCCGAGCAGGGTGAACCCGGCGAGGGCCGCGGCCACGAGCAGCAGCCCGGCCGTGCACACCGCGCGGGGACCGAACCGCTCGACCATGAGGCGGGCGCGAGGGGCCAGCACGAGCTGCGTGACGGCCAGCGGCAGGACGAGCACCCCGGTCTGGAGCGGGGTGTAGCCGCGGACGCTCTGGATGTAGAAGACGCTGAAGAACGTCACCCCCATCATCGCGAAGAAGACAAGGGTGCCCGCGCCCACGGCCGCCGAGAACGCGGGCTTGCGGAAGTACGAGACATCGAAGGCCGGATGGTCGCTGCGCCGCTCGTGGACCACGAATACGGCCAGCACGGCGGCCCCGGCGCCGATGGCGCCCAGCACCCGCGGATCCCCGAAGTCGCCGAGCTCGCCGCCCCGGATGATCCCGTACGCCAGTACCACCAGCCCGACGATGGAGAGCAGGACGCCCAGCGGGTCGAGGCGGCCGGGGTCGGGGTCCCTGGACTCCGGGACGAGGAGCAGCATGCCGATCACCCCCAGCGCCACCACCGGCACGTTGATGAGGAAGACGGAGCCCCACCAGAAGTGCTCGAGCAGCAGCCCGCCGGTGATCGGGCCGGCCGCGATGGCGATCCCGACGCCGCCGACCCAGAAGCCGATCGCCCGGGGCTGCTCGTCGCGCTCGAAGACGTTCATCAGGATGGCGAGCGTGGCGGGCATCACGAAGGCGCCACCGACCCCCATCACGGCACGGAAGGCGATGAGCTGGGCGGGCGAGTCGGAGACGGCGGCGAGCACCGAGCCCGCGCCGAAGACCGCCATGCCGCCGAGGAGGACCTTCTTGCGGCCCAGCCGGTCGCCGAGGAGTCCGGCGGTGAGGAGGAAGCCCGCGAAGACCAGCGTGTAGGCGTTGACAGCCCACTCCAGCTCGCTCTGGGTGGCGCCGAGCCCGGTCGGCGGGGGTGCGGCGATCGTCTTCATCGCCACATTCAGGATCGAGTTGTCCAGCACCACGATCAGCAGGCTGAACATCAGCACGGCCAGGATGAGCCAGCGGCGGCGGTGTACCGCCTCCGGGACGGTACGGGTGGCGGACACGCCGCGAGAGATCACCATATACACCACTTTACTCTGATTTCGATACGGCGCCGTTCCGTATCGAAATCGCTGGGGCAGGCCTGCGAACCTGCCGGAACACGGACCGGAGGGCCCGCCGGAAGACCGCGTTTCCTGCGCCCCTTTCCCGGCACGGCGCCAGGTGCCACCATGGAGCTGGTCCGGGGACGCCGTCAGGGCGCCTCGAGATGACGAAGGAGCCGCTGCCATGACGCACGTTTCGCCTGCCCGGAGCGCAACCACCGACGCCGCCAAGGCCGACAGCAGCAAGGCGCTGTACGGGGGCAAGGGCACCCGGCGCATCACCGTCCGCGACATCGCCGCCGCCAAGCACCGCGGCGAGAAGTGGCCCATGCTCACCGCCTACGACGCGATGACCGCCGCCGTCTTCGACGAGGCCGGCATCCCGGTCCTGCTCGTCGGCGACTCGATGGGCAACTGTCACCTCGGATACGAGTCCACCGTCCCGGTGACGATGGAGGAGATGACCCTGCTCTCCGCCGCGGTGGTCCGCGGCACCCGGCGCGCCCTCATCGTCGGCGACCTGCCCTTCGGCTCGTACCAGGAGGGCCCGGTCCAGGCGCTGCGGAACGCCACCCGGCTGGTGAAGGACGCCGGCGTCGGCGCCGTGAAGCTCGAGGGCGGCGAGCGCTCCGCCGACCAGATCGAGATGCTCGTCCAGGCGGGCATCCCGGTGATGGCACACGTCGGCCTCACCCCGCAGTCCGTCAACGCCTACGGCGGCTACCCGGTCCAGGGCCGCGGCGAGGAGGCGGCACAGCAGCTGCGGCGCGACGCCAAGGCGGTCCAGGACGCGGGCGCGTTCGCGGTCGTCCTCGAGCTCGTACCGTCCGAGCTGGCCGCCGAGGTCACCCGCTCGCTGCACATCCCGACGGTCGGCATCGGCGCGGGTCCGGAGTGCGACGCGCAGGTACTGGTCTGGACCGACATGGCCGGCATGACGAGCGGCCGGGTCCCCCGTTTCGTCAAGCAGTACGCGCAGCTGCGCGACGTCCTCGGCGGCGCCGCGAAGGCGTTCGCGGAGGACGTCGTCGGAGGGGCGTACCCGACCCAGGAGCACAGCTTCCACTGAGCGTTCCCCGAGCGGGGAGCTCGCCCGTCGGTGGGCGCCGTCGCCCGGCGGCGCCCCCGGGCGAGGGGCCGCCTCCCCCGCCGACAGCCCGCCGATTTCCCCCGTCGGCGGGCTGTCGGCGTTCTGTCGGTGCGTTGTCAGTGGGGCCTGGCACTGTGGTCCGCATGACACACACCGACAAGAGCCCCAGCGGGGGCAACGCCGTCGAAGTACGGGGGCTGGTCAAGCACTTCGGCGACACCAGGGCCGTCGACGGTGTGGACCTCGACGTGAAGGAAGGCACCGTTCTCGGCGTCCTCGGACCGAACGGCGCCGGCAAGACCACTCTCGTCCGCTGCCTCTCCACCCTCCTGGTGCCGGACGCCGGCACGGCCACCGTGGCCGGGTACGACGTGGTGAGGCAGCCCCGGCAACTGCGCCGCACCATCGGCCTGACGGGGCAGTACGCCTCGGTGGACGAGAAGCTCTCCGGCTGGGAGAACCTCTACATGATCGGGCGGTTGCTCGATCTGTCCCGCAGGGAGGCCCGTGCCCGCGCCGACGAGCTGCTGGAGCGGTTCTCGCTCACCGAGGCGGCCAAGCGGCCGGCGCAGCAGTACTCCGGCGGTATGCGGCGCCGCCTGGATCTGGCCGCGTCCATGATCGGCCGCCCGGCCGTGCTGTATCTGGACGAGCCGACGACGGGCCTCGACCCGCGCACCCGGAACGAGGTGTGGGAGGAGGTCCGGGGGATGGTCGCCGACGGCGCGACCGTGCTGCTCACCACCCAGTACATGGAAGAGGCCGAGCAGCTGGCCGGCGAGCTGACGGTCATCGACCGCGGCAAGGTCATCGCCGAGGGCCGGGTGAACGAGCTCAAGGCGAAGGTCGGCGGCCGCACGCTGCAGATCCGCCCGGCCGATCCGGGCGAGCTGCACCGCATGGTCGGCGCCCTCGCGCACGCCGGTCTCGACGGCATCGGGGGCGCCACCGCGGATGTGGACGAGGGCCTGGTCAACGTCCCGATCATCAGCGACGAGCAGCTCACCGCGGTGATAGGCCTGTTGGGCGAGCGGGGATTCGCGATCGCCGGAATCGACACCCATCTGCCCAGCCTGGACGAGGTGTTCCTGGCCATCACCGGCCAGAAGGCCTCCACGCCGGACGGCACCGCCCCCGAGCTCGAGGAGATCGCCGCATGAGCGCCACCACACTGCAGCCGGGCGGACGGTCCGCCGGGGTGCTGCCCGACGAGGGGCGGATCGGTCCGCGGGCGAACGCGCGGCACATCGGCGCGCTGGTGCGCCGCAACGCCCTGCAGATCAAGCAGGATCCGGAGTCGATGTTCGACGCCGTGCTGATGCCGATCATCTTCACCCTGCTGTTCGTGTACGTCTTCGGTGGCGCGGTCGGCGGCAGTCTGGGCGGCGGCCGGGAGATGTACATCAACTACGTCATCCCCGGTCTGATGGCGATGGGCGGCCTGAACATCGCGATGTCGGTCGGCACCGGAGTCAACGACGACTTCAACAAGGGGGTGATGGACCGTTTCCGCACCATGCCCATTGCCCGCTCCTCGGTGCTGATAGCCAAGCTCGTCGTGGAGAGCGGCAGGATGCTCGTGTCGACCCTGGTCCTGCTGAGCGTGGCCTTCCTCATCGGCTTCGACCTCAAGACCGGACCGCTCGAGCTGCTCGGTGCGGTGGCTCTGGCGCTGGCCTTCGGCTCCTCGCTGACCTGGATCTTCATGCTCCTGGGGCTCTCCCTGAAGACCCCTCAGGCGGTCCAGGGCGTGGGCTTCCTCGCCATCATGCCGCTGCAGTTCGGATCGTCGATCTTCGCGCCGCCGGGGTCGATGCCTGGCTGGCTGGAGGCCTTCACTCAGTACAACCCGCTGTCCCAACTGGCGGACGCGGCGCGGGCGCTGCTGAACGGCCAGGGCGCGGTCGCCCACCCGGTCCTGGTCACTATGGCGTGGGCGGTCGGCATCACGGTGGTGACGGCGCCACTGGCGGTGTCGAGGTTCCGCAGCAGGACCTGAGCCCGCGCCATGCGCGGCTCAGACCAGGGCGGTGGCCTCCTCCAGCGTGAGGCCGCCGCCCTCGGTGTGCCACCGTTCGTACGCCGTGTCACCCAGCACCGCCCGCGCGTCCGCCTCCGCGGCCGCCTCGTCCGCCAGCCGTTCGAAGCGGTGCAGATCGATCGCGTCGGGCTCGGCGCACAGCAGGTACCCACCGTTCACGGATGCGACGGCGGTATGGCCGAGCGCCCGCCGCAGCCGTCCGACCAGGGCCTGGAGCGCCCCCATGCCGTCGGAGGGCGGATCCCCGTCCCAGATCTCGGAGATCAGCGCCTCGGCGGTGCGCACCCGGCCGGGGTGCAGGGCCAGCGCGGTGAGCAGGGCGCGCAGTCGTACGCCGCCGAGGGCGACGGGGGTCCAGTCGTCCCGGTGGGCCTGTGTGGTGCCGAGTATGCCGAAGCGCACGGCTCATCCTCCTTGACGGCCGCCTTCTCCCGGAGGACCACCGGTCTCCCCCAGGACCGCCGCTCCTCGATGACCACCGGCCGCCGGACCATCACGCCGGAGCGCCCGGAGCAGCCGGAGCACCCGGGACACCCGGAGCCCTCGCAGCACCCGTTGCACCCGGCGCAGCCGAAGCGTCCCGCCCGGCAGCGACACCCCTGGCGTCCATGGCCTCCCGCGCATCCGCGCCATCCAGGCCACCCAAGCCGTCACAGCCGTCCAGCCCGTCCGATGTCTCCAGCGCCACCAGTACGCCCGTCTCCTGGCGCTGGAAGACCGCACCCCCGGGAGTCATCCGCTCCTCCTCCCCGAAGGACCCGAACCACTTGGGGCAGGTCGGCTCGGGCCGCAGCCA
The DNA here is from genome assembly GCF_052245415.1 of Streptomyces sp. 8N706. Lineage (NCBI taxonomy): Bacteria > Bacillati > Actinomycetota > Actinomycetes > Kitasatosporales > Streptomycetaceae > Streptomyces > Streptomyces sp. 8N706. Next base: position 8,270 of record NZ_JBQQBW010000039.1, read on the forward strand.
CCGCTCCCCGGGCACCGGCACATACGTCCGCGAGCCGGGCGCCGACTCCCGGAAACCCTGGGTCACCACCTGGATGCCCCGGACGCGGCCCGCGGTCGGCGGGACCTCCTCCGGTTCCGGGCCGTGCTCACTGACGGACAGCAGGCCGCTGAGCCGCGCCCGCGAGGGGTACGGCGGCGGCACCACCCAGAGGGCCGTCAGACCCCCGGCCCGCAGCACCGCCCCCTCCTCCTCACCCTCGCCGCTCAGCGGCGCGAGCACGCCCTCGACCTCGGTGAAGCAGTCCTCCCAGACGCCCGGCGTCAGATCGGCCGGGGGTTCCAGCTGCACGATCCATTCGACGTCGTCGCCGACGGAGAAGGGAGTGCCACAGCATTCCATCTCCCAGGCGGGGTAGTGGATTTTCCAGATCGCCATACCCTCACCCTGCCCGGAACTCGGGGCCTCGCGCGCGTCGTTTTCCCTGCGCCGCCCGCCGGACCCGGCGGACCCACCGGTACGGTCGGGGATTCCGGCCCGGGTTCAGGGCGCCGACCAGGCGGCCGAGCGGCCCCGGCCGTGCCACGGCAGTACGGGCCCGTACTGCCGCTGTCCGACGACCTCGCGGCCCCGCCGCCCCACCGTCCCCCACCCCTGGAGCCCCGCCGATGACCACCGCCATCACCCGGAGCGACCGCCGGGTCAGCCCCGTCTTCCTGGCACTTGTCGCGATCATGAGCGTCTCGGCCTGGGCGGTGTGGACGGACTACGCGGGAAGCACGGGCCTCGCCGTGTTCCTCTTCGTCGTCTCCGGCTGGATCGTGTCGCTCTGCCTGCATGAGTACGCCCATGCGCGTACCGCGTTGCACGGCGGTGACATCTCCATCGAGGCCAAGGGATATCTCACCCTCAATCCACTCAAATACACCCATGCACTGTTGAGCATCGTGTTGCCGGTCCTCTTCGTGATCATGGGAGGTATCGGTCTGCCGGGCGGGGCGGTGTTCATCGAGCGCGGACGGATCAGGGGCCGCTGGAAGCACAGTCTGATCTCCGCCGCCGGGCCGCTGACGAATGTGCTGTTCGCGATGGCCATGACCGCGCCGTTCTGGCTCGGCGCCCTGGAGGGCGTCCCGGAGCCGTTCCGCTACGCCCTGGCGTTCCTGGCGCTGCTCCAGGTGACCGCGGCGATTCTCAACTTCCTGCCGGTGCCGGGACTGGACGGCTACGGCGTGGTCGAGCCCTGGCTCTCCGCCGGTCTGCGCCGCCAGGTGGAACCGTTCGCGCCCTTCGGGCTCATCGCGGTGTTCGGTCTGCTGTGGGTGCCGGAGATCAACCAGGTCTTCTTCACCGCGGTGGATGCGGTCCTGGGGACCCTGGGCGTCCCGGAGGGGGACACCTACTGGGGGCTGGAGTACTTCCGCTTCTGGCAGGGCGAGCCTCAGGTGCCGCTCAGCCCGTGACGCTCCGGTCCTCCCGCTGACGGGCGTCGGCGGCGCGCTCGGCCCTGGCCTTGCGCACATAGAACCAGGCCATATTGGACGAGACGGCCGCCATCATGATCCAGACGATGCCGAGCAGGCTGCCCCGGGTGAAGGAGACGACCGCGGCGGCGAGAGCCAGCACGCAGACGAGGACGGCGTAGACGGCGAGGCGGGGCATGAGGGTCGGCTTCCTGTCCGGGAGGGGCGGTCCCGGCCATTGTCCCCCACGCCCCGCCGCCGCTGTCCCCCACGCCCCGCGCCGCTCACACGTCGGTGATCCGCAGACCCGCGTGGGCCTTGTAGCGGCGGTTCACCGAGATGAGGTTGGCCACCAGCGACTCGACCTGGTGGGCGTTGCGCAGCCGGCCCGCGAAGATCCCGCGCATTCCCGGGATACGGCCCGCCAGCGCCTGGACGAGATCGGTGTCCGCCCGGTTCTCGCCGAGCACCATCACATCGGTGTCGATCTCGTCGGTCTCCGGGTCCTGGAGCAGTACCGCGGACAGATGGTGGAATGCGGCCGTCACCCGGGACTCGGGCAGCAGCGCGGCGGCCTGCTCGGCGGCGCTGCCCTCCTCCGGCTTGAGGGCGTAGGCGCCCTTCTTGTCGAAACCGAGGGGATTGACGCAGTCGACGACCAGCTTGCCCGCGAGCTCCGCGCGCAGGGCCTCCAGCGTCTTGGCGTGCCCGTCCCACGGCACCGCGACGATCACGATGTCGCTGCGGCGCGAGCACTCGGCGTTGTCGGCGCCCTCGATGCCGAGGCCCAGCTCCTGGGCGGCCGTCTCCGCGCGCTCGGCGGCCCGCGAACCGATGATCACCTTCTGGCCCGCCTTGGCCAGCCGGTAGGCGAGGCCGCGTCCCTGGTCACCGGTGCCGCCGAGCACGCCGACCACCAGGCCGGACACATCGGGGAGGTCCCAGGGGTCCTTCGCGGGAGCTTTCTTCACGGCGTCAGGAGCAGCATCAGGAGTAGTCATACCGCGATCCTGCCAGCTCGGCTCGGCTCACTTCACGCTGCCCTCGGTCAGGCCCGTCCGCCAGTACCGCTGGAGCACCCCCATGAGGATCATCAGCGGGACCACGGAGAGGAAGGCGCCGCCCACCGTGTACTGGTACAGCACCGGCTGCCGGTCGGCGTAGCCCTGCCAGGCGGTGAGGCCGAGCTGGATCGGATAGAGGCCGGAGTCCGAGAGCATCACCAGGGGCAGGAAGAAGTTGGTCCAGATATGGACGAACTGAAAGAGGAAGACGGTGACGAGCGCGGGCGTCATCAGCCGCAGGGCGAGACCGGCGAAGATCCGCCCCTCACCGGCGCCGTCGATCCGGGCGGCCTCCAGCAGCGAGTCCGGGACCGCCGCGGCGGCGTAGATCCGGCAGAGGTAGACCCCGAAGGGGCTGACGGCGCTGGGGACCAGCACCGCCCAGTAGGTGTTCGACAGACCCAGCTCGCTGAAGAGGAGATAGAGCGGGAGCGCGAGGGCGGTGCCGGGGATCAGCACTCCGGCGAGGACGAGATTGAAGACCCCTTCCCGGCCAGGGAAGGGGAACTTCGCCAGGCCGTAGCCCGCGGCGGCGGAGAGCAGGGTCGCGACGACGGCCCCGACACCGGCGTAGAGCAGGCTGTTGCCGAACCAGCGGAGGTAGATGCCGTCGTCGTACGTCAGCACGTCCCCGAGGTACCGCAGCGGGTGCGGGTCGGCGAACCAGAGGCCGAACGTGCCGAACAGGTCCTGGCTGCTCTTGGTCGCGGACACGACCAGCCAGTAGACGGGGACGAGGAAATAGACGGCGGCGACGGCGAGCAGCGAGGCCGTGATGACGCGGTGGCGCAGGGGCGGTACGGCGGGCCCGCGGGGCCCGCCCGCGCCGGTGGCTCCGGAGACCCGGGCGCCTCGGGTGGGTTCGGGGGCCTTCCCCTCGGATACGAGCGTCATGTGCCGCCGTCCCTCCCCCGCCGTCCTGTGATCCGCAGGAAGCCGAAGGACAGGACGCACGCGACGAGCGCGAGCAGCACCGCCTCCGCCGCCGCGGCGTGCTGGTTGTTGCTGGTGAACGCCTCGTTGTACGCGTGGAGGTTGGGCGTGTAGCCGGAGTCGATGGTGTTGGTGAGCGGACGCAGCACCATCGGTTCGGCGAAGAGCTGGAGGGTGCCGATGATGCTGAAGACGGTGGTGAGGACCAGCGCGGGCCGGAGGAGGGGCAGTTTGATGTGCCGCGCGACCTGCCAGGCGTTCGCCCCGTCGATCCGCGCCGCCTCGTAGAGCTCGTTCGGTACGGCTTTCAGCTGGGCGATCAGTACGAGCATGTTGTAGCCGGTGAACTGCCAGGTGACGATGTTGGCGATGGACCACAGGACGGTGTCACGGGCCAGGAAGTCCAGGTCCCAGCCCGCCCCCCGCGCCATCTCGACGAACGGGCTGATGCCCGGCACGTAGAGAAAGCCCCAGAGGATCGAGGCGATCACTCCGGGCACCCCGTACGGCAGGAAGAAGGCGGTGCGGAAGAAGCCGACCCAGCGCGCGGAGGCGGCCTCCAGCAGCAGGGCGAGCGTCGTGGCGAGCACGATCATCACCGGGATCTGTACGGCGCCGAAGAGCACCACCCGTCCGACCGCGGCCACGAAACTGTCGTTCCCGAGCGCCTGGGCGTAGTTGTCGAGTCCCGCGAAGACCTCCTCGGGTCCGCCGCCGAGGCCCAGCGGCCCGGACCGCTCGACCTTCAGCAGGCTCTCGTACACGGCGTAGCCGATGGGCGCGAGAAAGCAGAGCAGGAAGAGGGCCAGGAAGGGCAGCAGGAAGCCGGCGGCGGCGCGGGCGTTGCGTGCTTCGGTGCGGGTGAAGCTCCTCACCCGGCCTCCACTTTCAGGCCCTTGGCCCGGAGGTCCGCGACGGTCTGCTTCTGCACCTTCGCGAGGACGGACCGGAAGGAGTCGCCGTCACCGAGCGCCGCGGTGAAGGCGTCGCCGAGCCGCTGGTAGAGGGTGTCCACGCCCGGGCCCCACTGCCAGCTGGTGTCCACCGCCCGGCCCGCCGCCGCGAAGACCTCGCTGTACCGCTGGCCGCCGAAGAAGTCGCGCTGGCCCTCCAGATCCGCGTTGCTCCAGCCCTGTTTGGCGCTGGGCCAGCCGTAGCCACCCTCGATCAGCAGCTTTATCGACGCGGGGTCGGTGTTCAGCCAGACCGCGAAGTCCACTGCGTCCTGGGGGTACTTGGAGCTCTTGAAGACCGAGGTGGTCGAGCCGCCCCAGTTCGCCGAGGCGTTGTCGCCCTTCTTCCACTGCGGCAGCGGTGCGACCCGCCAGGTACCGGCCGTCTTCGGCGCGTTTCCCACCAGCAGCGCGTCGCCCCAGCTGGCACCGATCCAGGAGGCCATGTCACCGGTCTGGATGTCCTTGTACCAGGCGTTCTGCCGGTCCGGAATCGTCTTGACCAGCTTCTGCCGGACCAGCGACTCCCAGTAGTCGGCGACGCGCCGGGTCGGCCCGTCGTCGATATGGACCCTCCAGGTGTCGTCGCTCGCGTCGAACCAGCGCGCGCCGGCCTGCCAGGCGTATCCGGCGAAGCGGTTGCCGTTGGTCGGTGCGAACGTCTCGATCCAGGCGCCCTTCTTACGGATCGCCTTGGCGGCGGCCTGGTACTCGTCCCAGGTCCGCGGGGTGTCGATGTCCCACGCGTCGAAGCGGTCCTTCCGGACGAACAGGCCCATCGGCCCGGACGCCTGCGGGATCGCGAAGACGCCCTTGCCGAAGACGCTCTGCTGCCACTGCCAGCCCTCGAACCGGCCCCTGACCTCCGCGGCCCCGTACTGCGTCAGGTCGAGGAGCCCGTCGTCGAGCAGAAAGCTGGGGACGACCGGGTACTCGATCTGGCCGAGGTCCGGCGGGTTGCCCGCCTTGATGGCGGCGTGCATCTTGGCGTACTGGGCGCCGTTGACCGCCGATACCTTCTCCAGCTTGATCCTGACGTCGGGGTTCTGGCTGTTCCACAGATCGACGGGCTTGTCGATGCCCGGTACCCAGGACCAGAAGGTCAGCGTGACCTTCTCGCCCGCCTTGCGCCCGGCGGGCTTCTTCTCGCCGCCGTCTCCCGAGTCGCCGCAGCCGGCGAGGGCGAAGCCGGCGGCCGCGGCAGCGGCGCCGCCGAGGACCGCACGGCGGTCCGGGCCATTTGAGCTCATGACAGCTCCTCCACGGGGACACGGCGGAAGGTGATGGTGGTGTACGCGCTGAAGTCACCGGTCTCGTAGAGCAGTCCGACATGGGTGCGGTCGATGCGTACGAGATCGGAGTAGGCGGCGGGGAGCCCGTCGACGGTGTGCACGGGCCGCCAGGTCACCCCGCGGTCACGGCTGGCCCGCAGGGTCATCAGGGCCCGGAAGCCGGGGTCGGCGGGCCCGGAGAAGAGCAGCACGTCCGGCTCCCCCAGGTACAGCACACTGCCCTCGACGACGGGCCCGGTGAGCCCGGCCTGCGGTCGGAAGGGCCGCTCCAGGGTCGCCCCGCCGTCGCCGGAGTACGCGTCGGCCCGGGTCCCGGGAGCAGGCGAGTCGTTGCGGCAGTTGACGTAGACGCGCCCGTCGGGGAGTTCGGCGGCGGTCGTCTCATTGGCGTTGATGTAGCCGTTGGACTTGCTGTCGGTGTAGCCGATGCGCCAGCTCTCGCCGCCGTCGTCGCTGAGCAGCGCGTGGCCGCCGTCGTACCTGCCCTCGGCACCGGTGTCGGAGCCCGTGGGCGCGGCGGAGTGGTTGCCGGGGACGACGATCCTTCCCGCGTGCGGGCCGTGCCGTAACCGGATCGCATGGCCGGGGGTGGTGGCGTACCAGCGCCAGCCGGGCTTCTTGACCGCTTTGGTGATCTCGCGGGCAGCACTCCAGCTCTCGCCGTGGTCGTCGCTGTGCTGCACCCAGACGCGGCGCCCGTCGGCCGCCGGGACCTCTCCCCGCCGGATGAGCTGCTCGGTGGCGTCGGCGGCGTTGCGCACCTGCACCAGGACGATCCGGCCGCTGTCCAGGACCACCGGGGCGGGGTTCCCGGCGGTGTCGTCGCCGTTCTCCGCCACCACCCGCAGGGGCCCCCAGGTGCGGCCGCCGTCGGTGGAGCTCTTGAGGACGACATCGATGTCCCCGAAGTCCTCGCGCGAGTCGACGCGCCCTTCGGCGAAGGCCAGCAGCGCGCCGTCGGCGGCGAGGACCACGGCCGGAATGCGGAAGCTCGCATACCCATCGTCCCCGGCCCGGAAGGGCACGGACGTCTCGTACGCAGCCACGCCGACCGCCATCCGCCCTCCCGATGCTCCATTGCACGCGAGTACTCATGACCGGACGTAGGACGTCCTGTGTCCTGCGGTGACCATAGGGAGCGCCCAAGGGGGCGTCAAGGCACGCGACATGGTCCGTCACCCGAAAGGCCAGCGGAACTCTCGCCGGTGGAACGGCGGGTGAACAACAGCCGACAGGCCTGCCTGACGGCTGTATGACCATCGGACCGCAGGTCTGGTGCGGAGTCCGCGCGGAAGCCGGAACGGTCAGTGGCCGCGGCCCCGACGGAACCCGTTCCGGTACGCGCCCGGCGGGGCGCCGAACCGGGCGCGGAAGACGCGGCTGAAGTGGTACGGGCTCGCGAACCCCGAGGCGGCGGCCACCCGGTCGACGGGGAGGTCCGTCACCTCCAGGAGCCGGGCGGCATGCCGCAGCCGCGCGTCGCGCACCATCCGCATCGGGGTCCGGCCCCGTTGGGCGGAGAACAGATGAGCCAGCCTCGACGGCGACAACCCCACGTGGGCGGCGAGCGACCCCACCGTATGAGCGGCCGCCGGATCGGCCGCGATCAGCGCCTCCAACCGCCGCACCCGGGGGTCCACTTCACCGGCCGCGTGCGTACGGTCCGCTCCGGCGGCTACGGGGACCGCGCCCGCGGCCGTACGGGCCGCTCCGGCGGCCGCGGTGGCGAGGAGCAGCATTTCCTCGACGGCGCCGAGCGCCAGCTCACGCGCCGTCACCCCCTGGGCCACCACAGCCCTGAAGCGCGACGGAACGGCCGACGGCGGCATGGCGGGCGGCTCGGGCGGCGCTCCGTCGCCGGACCAGCGGGCGTCGGCGAGCACCCGGCGCACAGCCGCGTCGACACGCGGGCGTACGGCCGGCGGCACGGGTGAGACGGCGTGCAGCCCGCCGCCGACGCCGTACGGCCTGAGCCAGGTCTGCCAGGAGGGCCTGGCCTGGCAGTGCACCCACCAGAACGCCCAGCGGTCGGCACCGGGCGCGACGCCGTAGTGGTGCGGCACCTCCGGGCCGAGGGCGACCAGGTCGCCCTCGCGCGCATCGACCTCGGCGCCGCCCTGCCGCAGGCTCCCCTGCCCGGCGACCGTCCAGGTGAACAGCCAGCTCTCCGCTCCCCGCGGCCGGTGTACGGCGTAGCCGGGCCCTTCGTCGTAGCAGCCCGCGGTGAGCACCTCGGCGGGCGGGGACGGCGTCGGCTCCTGGGCGGGCCGGGACGCGGCGGGCCCTGCGGAACCGATCGAACCGACCGAACCGACCGCATGGACGGAATCGGCAGAATCGACAGAATCGGGCAGATGCTCAGCACTCACGGACATCGCCCGGCCCCTGGCGTCTGCCTAGCGTCAGGAGCAGTGCGCCCGGCACGGCCGCCCGCCCGGAAGAGGTTCCGCATGGCCATCACAGGCAGGAGCGTAACGGCCGGCCCGGAGGCCGGCCGGCAGCGATTCGACGAGGACGGCTTCACCGTCGTGCGAGGTCTGTTCGGCCCGGAGGAGATCGAGGAACTGTGCCGGGAGTTCATGGCGCTGCACGCCGCGGGCCGCATCCCCGGACACTTCGAGCCCCGTCCGCAGCAGCCGGGAGGCCCGTACGACCCGCTGCGCGCGTATCCACGGGTGATGCATCCGCACGAGGTCAACGAACGCGCCCTGCGGTTCCTGCTCGACGCACGCCTGAGGACGCTCCTGGAGGAGCTGCTCGGCGAGGAGGTGCTCGCCGCGCAGAGCATGTTCTACTTCAAGCCGCCGGGCGCCCGTGGCCAGGCCCTCCATCAGGACAACTTCTATCTGCGGGTCGAGCCGGGCACCTGTGTCGCGGCGTGGGTGGCCTGCGACCGGATCGACCGGCACAACGGCGGCCTCCAGGTCGTTCCGGGAACCCACCGTATGGAGGTGTTCTGCCCCGAGGAGGCCGACCCCTCGCTGTCCTTCGCCAGGGAATACGTGCCTCCGCCGCCCGGGCTCGAACCAGTGCCGGTCGATATGGCCCCGGGGGACGTACTGTTCTTCAACGGCAGCCTGGTGCACGGCTCGGGGCCCAACCGTACGGAGGACCGGTTCCGGCGCTCCTTCATCGGCCACTACGTGGGACGTTCGGCGCGGCGCATCGGAAGCTGGTACCGGACCATCTCGATGAGCGGTGAGCGCGTGCCCCTCCAGGACAACCAGGAGGCGGGCCCCTGCGGCACGGATTTCGAGGGGGGCACGGGCCCGCACTGACATCCGACGGACGCGGGGGCGCGGGTACGAGGGGGCTGAGTCCGTATCGGCGGGCCCGGCTGCCGAACGGCCGGAGGAAGCGGCCGCCCGTACGGATGAAAACCGGCCAACCGCCCCTCGCCGCCTCCGGCCATACGGCAAGATGCGCCGCCATGGATGCCGTACGGGTCGCGCTGCTGCGCGAAGTTCTCGCCGGAACCGAGTGGCTGGAATCCACCCGGCACTTCGCCGGGACGTTACGAGCCTCCGTCGAGCCGCACGGCGGAGGACTGCTGCTGGTGGGCAGCGAGCAGTACGAACCGTGGCATCTGGCGGCGCATCTCGACGACGAGGCGGCCTGGTCCGGGCTGCCGGAGCTGTCGCCCACGCTCGTACGGCACCGGGTCCGCCCGGGGGAGCCTCCGCACCTGGCCGTCGGGCTCGGCAGGATCGAGGCGGCGCGGCGCGGCGAGACCCTGCTGGTGGTGGCGCCGGACACCCCGGGCGAGGCGCTGCTGGAGCGGGTGCACGACGCGCGGCGGGCCGGGGCGACGGTGCTCGCGCTCGACGGCGGCGACCGGGATCTGGAGGCTTTGGCGCACGAGGCGCTGGCCGTGCCGGGCAGCGGGCCGCCGGGGAACGGGACGCCGGGGAACGCGGGACCGTTGTCACCGGCCGGGCCGGACAGCGGGGGCGCGACCCCGGAGGAGGAGTCGGAGATCGGGCTGGACACCATACAACACCTGGTCAGCGCCGCGGCCGGGGAGAACCGCCTGCCCGCGCCCCGCAGCCGGCGCAGCTTCCGCTACCGGCTGTCCCGAATAGCCGAGCACCTGACGTCCCCGCCGCCTCCCCGCTGGTGAATCAACGGCCCGCCGCCTCAGCGTCCGGCGGCGCCGCCTCGTGGCTCCTCGGGCTCGTCGTGCCAGCGCGGGTCGGTCTCCCAGGCACGATTGCGCTCGGCGGCCTTCTCCATGGCGTGCTCGGCCTCGATACGGCTGGGGTACGGCCCGAACCGGTTGAGGGCCGGGCACTCCGGCCCCTCCTCGACCTTCTGGTGTTCGAGGCAGTAGTACCACTCGCCGGGTTTGCCGGTCCTTCTCCTCTTGAACAGCGCCATGGCGGGCTCCTCTCTCTGGCGCCATGTTTCCCGATGCGGCCTCGATACACTCGCTGGCATGTCCAGCCAGTCGCTTCTCGCCCCCGGGACCCTGTCCCCCACCCGCTCCGTGCCCTCGTCGATCCCGCGTCCCGAGTACGTGGGGAAGGACGCCCCCAGCCCGTACGCCGGGCCCGAGGTGCAGGACGCCGAAACCATCGAGCGCATGCGCGTGGCGGGGCGGATCGCCGCGCAGGCGATGGCGGAGGCGGCCCGGCACATCACACCGGGGGTCACCACGGACGAACTGGACCGCGTGGCGCACGAGTTCATGTGCGACCACGGAGCGTACCCGTCGACGCTGGGCTACCGCCGCTTCCCGAAGTCGCTCTGCTCGTCCGTGAACGAGGTCATCTGCCACGGCATCCCCGACTCGACCGTGCTGCGCGACGGCGACATCGTGAATCTCGACGTCACCGCCTACATCCACGGCGTACACGGTGACAACAACGCCACCTATCTCTGCGGGGATGTCGACGAGGAGTCCCGGCTGCTGGTCGAGCGGACGCGTGAGTCCCTGAACCGCGCGATCAAGGCGGTCAGGCCGGGCCGGCAGATCAACATCATCGGCCGGGTCATCGAGTCCTACGCGAAGCGCTTCGGCTACGGCGTGGTCCGTGACTTCACCGGCCACGGCATCAATGAGTCGTTCCACTCCGGGCTGATCATCCCGCACTACGACAGCCCGCACGCGACGACCGTCATCCAGCCGGGCATGACCTTCACCATCGAGCCCATGCTCACGCTGGGCACCCATGAGTACGACATGTGGGAGGACGGCTGGACGGTCGTGACGAAGGACCGCAGGCGCACGGCGCAGTTCGAGCACACCCTCGTGGTCACGGACACGGGTGCGGAGATCCTCACACTGCCGTAGGCTGGTTTTGCCGACAGCTCGTCGGGAAGCCATTGACTTAGGTAAGCCTAAGTTGGAAGAATCACGGGTGACGGTCGCCCGCACCCGCATCCGCCACCGTCGTCCGTGCTTCTCCCCTTCCCGTCCCACCGGTCCCCGGAGGCCCGCCTTGGACGCAGCCGACGCAACGCCGTTCTCCACGCTCATCCGCACCGCCTCGCACGAGCGGCACACCGAGGCCGAGAGTTCGACGTTCATGAGCGACATGCTCGGCGGGAAGCTCGGCGTGGAGGCGTACGCCCGCTACACCGAACAGCTGTGGTTCGTGTACCGGGCGCTGGAGGACGCGGCGGAGCAGCTGTCCGACGACCCCGTCGCCGGTCCCTTCGTACGCCGCCGTGAGCTGCTGCGCGTGGCGTCCCTGGAGCGTGACCTCGCCCATCTGCACGGCGGCGGGGACTGGCGCGCGGCCCCGGAGCCCCTGCCCGCGACGGCGGCCTACGCGGCGCGCGTGACCGAGGTCGCCAGGGACTGGCCGGCGGGATATGTGGCCCACCACTACACCCGTTACCTGGGGGATCTCTCCGGCGGCCAGATCATCCGCTCGACAGCCGAGAGGACCTGGGGCTTCGCCCGCAAGGGCGACGGGGTGCGCTTCTACGTCTTCGCGGACATCGCCAACCCGGCGGCCTTCAAACGCGAGTACCGCGAGCTGCTGGACGCCCTCCCGGTGGACGACCTGGAGAAGCACCGGGTCATAGAGGAATGCAAACGCGCGTTCGCGCTGAACACGGCGGTCTTCCGCGAGCTGGGCGACCACTTCACTCCCCACAGGGGCCCCCTCAGCGCGTAGGCCGGGCGCCCCGCGGCGCGGCACACCCCCCGGGGGCCTGCCGACGCCCTCCGCTGATCGGAAGCGGGGCCTCGCGGACTACGCCGACGAGGCGCCGCAGGCCGTGGACACGTGCCCGCCCTCGCCCGTCGCGCCGGCCGTCCCGGCACAGTCCGCCCGTTGACGGCTGAACTGCTCATAGGAGACGGGGAGTTCGTCGCACCCGTAGCTCCGCTGCCGGGAGTGACGAGCGGCGGCGCAGCCTTCTGTCCCTGCTCGACCGCCAGGTACAGGCTGACGTGGCGGAGTTCACAGGGATGTGTTTCCGGCCCGTTCGGGGAGGGAGGAACGCGGGGGTTTCGAGGCACGGGTGGGGCCCGGTTGTTTCCCGGTGATGCCCGACGGGCCACCGGCCGTGCCGGACCGGCACCTGCGGGGAGCGGGTGCCGCGGGCCCGCCGGGCCGGGGCGCGGCTCCGCCACCACAGGACACCCCCAGGAGCGGCGGCGCCGTACGCAGACGTGATGCCGCGCCGCCCGGCGAACGGCCGTGCGGCCGAAGGCGGCGGTGGGGCGCTCCCCGTCGAGCCCCGGGTGCGGCCCGTCGACGGTTCGGCGAGGCCGCCGCCGTATACGGAGCCGGGCCGGGGCCCGAGCGCACGCCGATACCGGCGAGCCGACTGGACCGTAAGAATTCAGCCGTGGCGCGAAGGTGAACCCAAGGCGTATGGCGCAGCAAAAATCAGCAAACGCCAGCGGACGTACACCTGTTTGACATACCGTCGCAGGCACCTTGCGCACCACTCACTTGGGGAAGTGACTGGTGCGCTTCTTCGGTCGCGAGGTGCCAGGGGGGTCCATGCGACGCAGCGGTATGCCCTATTCCGGGTCGATAAGACCGATATCGGCACGGACAGCTATGCCTGGTCGGCGCAGCGACAAGTCGACATGGTATCTGCCCGTGGCCCTCGCCACGGACGTGCTGGGAATCTCTCTGCCCGTCCTCGTCGTTTTCGTCAGCACAGTGCAACCGCACCCGTTCCTGGCCGCGCTCGCCGCGACGGCCGTCTGGCTCGGTGTACGGGCGTCGCACCGCCGTTACACCACCCAGGCGCTGGGCGAGTCCCGAGGTGTACTGCCCGTACTCCACGACTGGTTGACGTTACTCGGGCTGCTCGCCGTCGCCCGGATCGCCGTCGGGGAGAGCTCCGATCCGGCGCTCGCCCTGCTGGCGCTGTCGGTCGCGCCGCCCGCTGCCGTCGTCTGCCGCAAGGCGACCCACCGGCATCTCACCGCGCTGCGGCGCGAGGCGCAGTCGGTGGACCGCGTGCTGGTGATCGGTGAGCCCGGCGCGGCCGATGATGTGATCGAACATCTGGCGGCGCGGACCGACCACGCGTATGTGGTGACCGGGGTGATCCCCGTCGGAGAGGGCCGGCTGACCTCCGGAGTGCCCGCCCTGACCAGGCTCGGCTCCACCCCTCCCACCGCCCCCGACGAGGACTGGGTGCCGGTGCTCGCCGCGGCCGAGCAGCTGGGCGCCGAACTGGTCCTCGTGGCCGCCGGCCCCCGGCTCAGCGGCGAGCGACTGCGCCGCCTCTCCTGGGCTCTGCACGACGCCGGCCTGCCGCTGGCGGTCTCGCCGGGACTCACCGAGGTCGCCCTGCGACGGCTCCGCTCCGTCACCGTCGCCGGGCTGTCGCTGCTGCACATCGCGCCGCCCACGCGGCGCGGACTGCACATGGTCCTCAAGTCGGTGCTCGACCGCACGGGCGCGGCGCTCGGACTGCTGCTGCTGGCACCGCTGTACGGGCTGCTGGCGCTGGCGGTACGGCTGGACTCCCCCGGCCCCGTACTCCACCGGCAGACCCGGGTCGGGCAGCACGGTGTGCCCTTCACCATGTGGAAGTTCCGCACGATGGTGGCGGACGCGGAGCGGCGCAGGGCCGAGCTCACGGCCGTCAATGAGCAGGACGGCCCGCTCTTCAAGATGCGGCGCGACCCGCGCGTGACCCGCATCGGCCGCCGTCTGCGCCGCAGTTCGCTCGACGAGCTGCCCCAGCTGGTGAATGTGGTGCGCGGTGAGATGTCCCTGGTGGGTCCGCGCCCGCCGCTCCCCGAAGAGGTGGCGCAGTACGACGCGGTGGAGATGCGGCGGCTCACGGTGAAGCCGGGGCTGACCGGCCTGTGGCAGATCAGCGGGCGCTCCGACCTGTCGTGGGACGAGACCGTGGCGCTGGACCTGCGGTACGCGGACAACTGGTCGATCGGCGGCGACCTCGACGTCATCGCCCGTACGCTGCGCGCCGTCGTCGACGGCCGCGGAGCCTACTGAGCGGCGAGGTACGCGTGACCAGTGCGCATGTCGCCGTCCGCCCCGGGCGGACCGGCGAACGGACCAGACGGACCACGCCGGGCGGGCACACCGCCGTACGCCCGCAACCGGCCGGCCCGGCCCGGCGGAAGAAGGCCCGGGCCGGGTCGGCCGGGTCAGACGGCGCCGGAGGCGCGCCAGTCCTCGTACACCGCCGCGATCCCGTCCCGCAGCGCGATCCTCGGCTTCCAGCCGAGGGAGGCGATCCGCGTGATGTCCAGCAGCTTGCGAGGGGTGCCGTCCGGCTTCGACGCGTCGAAGGCGATGCGCCCCTTGTACTTGGCCACCTCCCGTACCGTTTCAGCAAGTTCACGGATCGTCAGGTCCTTACCGCAGCCGACGTTGAGCGGCTCCTCGCCGTCGTAGGAGCGGAGCAGCACCGCACAGGCCGCCGCGAGATCGTCGACATGGAGGAACTCGCGGCGCGGAGTGCCACTGCCCCACAGGACGACCTCCTCGCGCCCGTCGCGCTTCGCCTCGTGGAACCGGCGGATGAGCGCGGGCAGGACATGCGAGGTCTCCAGGTCGAAGTTGTCACCGGGCCCGTAGAGGTTGGTGGGCATCGCGGAGATGTAGGAGGCGCCGTACTGGCGCCGGTAGGACTGCACCTGCACGACGCCGGCGATCTTGGCGAGCGCGTACGGCTCGTTGGTCGGCTCCAGCGGCCCGGTGAGCAGCGCCTCCTCGCGGATCGGCTGGGGCGCGAGCTTGGGGTAGATGCAGGAGGAGCCGAGGAAGAGCAGCCGGCCCACTCCGGCGGCGTGCGCACCCGCGATCACGCTGAGCTGGATCCGCAGGTTGTCCTCGAGGAACTGCACCGGATAGGTGCTGTTGGCCATGATGCCGCCCACCTTGGCGGCGGCCAGGACGACGGCGTCCGGCCGGATGTCGCGCAGAAAGGTTTCGGTCCGCGCCGCGTCGCGCAGATCGAGCTCACCCCGGCCGCGGGTGATCACGTCGTGGCCGTCGGCGGTGAGACGGCGGGTGATCGCGGACCCGACCAGGCCGCGGTGGCCCGCCACGAATATCCGGGCCCCGTCCGGCAGCAGCACCGGCCCGGTTCCGGTCTCGGTCTCGGTCTCGGCGGGAGAGGGGTCCGGCCCGGCCGTGGGCTCACGTCCACCGGTCCGGGCACCGGGGGGCGTCCCCGGGGAAGTCACAGCAGTCATGGCACCGGATTGTGCCAGCGCGGATCGCCCGCCAGAGAGCGAATGCTCATATCCCGCTGAAAGAACAATTTTTTCGGTTTTCCCAACATTTTTCACCTCCGGGCCGCGCAGGCCCGGCACCCAGGGGGGACAGCGCATGGGCAAGAGCGCACTCATCACCGGCGTCACGGGCCAGGACGGCTCGTATCTCGCCGAGCTGCTGCTGTCGAAGGGCTACACCGTCCACGGACTCGTGCGCCGGTCGTCGTCCTTCAACACCGAGCGGCTCGATCACATCTACCAGGACCCGCAGGAGCCCGACCGCAGACTCGTGCTGCACCACGCCGACCTCTCCGACGGGGTCGCGCTGGTCAATCTGCTGCGCGATCTGCGGCCCGAGGAGGTGTACAACCTCGGGGCGCAGTCGCATGTCCGGGTCTCCTTCGACGCACCGCTCTACACCGGGGATGTGACCGGCATGGGCTCGCTGCGGTTGCTGGAGGCGATACGGGCGAGCGGTATCGACACCCGTATCTACCAGGCGTCGTCCTCGGAGATGTTCGGCGCGACACCTCCCCCGCAGAACGAGAGGACCCCCTTCCATCCGCGCAGCCCGTACGGGTGCGCCAAGGTCTTCGGCTACTGGGCGACGGTCAACTACCGCGAGGCGTATGACCTGTTCGCCGTCAACGGGATCCTCTTCAACCATGAGTCGCCCCGGCGCGGGGAGACCTTTGTGACTCGCAAGATCACCCGAGCGGTCGCCCGTATCAAGGCCGGCCTCCAGGACCGCCTCTACATGGGCAACCTCGACGCCGTACGGGACTGGGGGTACGCCCCGGAGTACGTCGAGGCGATGTGGCGGATGCTCCAGCAGGACGAGCCGGACGACTACGTGGTGGCGACGGGCGAGGCCGGGACCGTACGGGAGTTCCTGGAGGTCGCCTTCTCGGCCGCGGACCTCGACTGGGCCGAATATGTACGTTTCGACCCCAAGTACGAGCGCCCCAGCGAAGTCGACGCGCTCATCGGGGACGCGTCCAAGGCCGAGTCGCTGCTCGGCTGGAAGCCCCAGGTGCTCTGGCCCGAGCTGGCCCGCATCATGGTCGAGGCCGATGTGTCAGCACTCGACGCCGAATTGGCGGGTACAGCGGTTCGTATCGATAGATGACCCCCAACCTGCAAAGTACGGACATTATTTTGGCCATTTCGGTTACGGCAGGGTCGACATCGTCCTAACCTGCCGTGCACAAGGCGGCCAGGGGGGCCCGCGAACACGCGAGCGGGCCGAAGGGCACACCGGTGCCGAAGCGACCCGACCGAGCGCGGCGAGGTACGAGCGGAGCGCGGCGTCGTGGGGGGCGCCTCCCCAGCGGCAGCCGGGGCAGTCGGAGTCGGCACCCGGGCCGGAGCGCCCGGAGGCGAGCAAGTGAACAACACAGCCCAGGGGGGCACATGCGCACAGTGGGGGTCCATACGGCTGCCATGTCATTGGCAGTCACATCGCTGATCGGGGCGGGGGCGGTGTCGGCGCCGACGGCCGCGGCACTCACCCCGCCCGTCGGGGTCACGGCCGACGATCTGCCGACCTGGCAGACCAACGGCATCGTCTGGTCCTTCGCCCAGGCGGACGGGGTGGTCTTCGCGGGTGGCACGTTCTCCACCGTCAGGCCGCCGGACTCACCGTCCGGCAGCAACGAGCGGCCTGCCGTCAACTTCGCCGCGTTCGACGCCGCGACGGGTGCACCGACACCGTGCAGGCTGTCGTTCACCATCGGCTCCGGCACGGCGACCGTACGGGCGCTGGCGGTCTCGCCGGACCGCAGGACCCTGTACGCGGGCGGGCAGTTCGGCGCGGTCAACGGCGTCGGTGCGAGCAATGTGGCCGCGATCGACATCGCGACCTGCACACCGAAGTCGTCGTTCAAGGTGGCGTCCAGCGCGACCGTACGGGCCCTGGCCGTCACCGATGACACGGTCTATCTGGGCGGGGACTTCACCACCCTGGAGGGGCGGGCCCGCCGCTACTTCGGCGCCGTCACGACGGGGGGTGACCTCAAGCCGTGGACGGCCGACGCCGACGAGCCGGGCCGCGCCGTCGAGGTGACGCCGGACGGCGGCAAGGTACTGCTGGGCGGTGACTTCTTCACCGTCAACGGCACCCATTCGCACGCGCTGGCCGTGGTCGACGCCGGGACCGGTTCCCTGGCGAAGGCGTACGGCGGCGGCTTCATCCCGACCACCTCCGTGGTCAAGGACATCACCACGGACGCGACCGGCTTCTACACCGGCAACGAGGGCACGGGCGGCGGGGTCTTCGACGGCCGTATCGCCCTGAATCTCAGCGACTTCAACCAGCGCTGGCGGGACACCTGCCTCGGGGCCACCCAGGCGGTGGAGGTCTACAAGACCGTTCTGTACTCGGGTTCGCACGCGCACGACTGCAGCAGCATGGGGGAATTCCCCAACCAGCGCCGTAAGCATCTGCTGGCCGAGTCGGTCGACGACCCGACCCTGCTCGGCTGGTTCCCGGACACCAACGACGGCCTGGGCGAGCAGATCGGTCCGCGGGTGATGACGACCTCGTCAGCCGGCGGCACCGACTATCTGTGGGTCGGCGGGGAGTTCACCACCGTCAACGGCTCCGGCCAGCAGGGCCTGACCCGCTTCGCGAGCGGCCCCGACACGGGCGCGCCGTCCGTGCCGCTGGTCAACGCCTCCAGCGTCAAGCCGGGTGAGGTGAGTGTGCGCTGGCAGTCGAGCCTGGACCTGGACGACAGCAAGCTGACGTACCGCGTCTACAAGGACGGCGCCACCACGCCGCTCCACACGGTCAGCGGCTCCTCCCTGCCCTGGGTCCGGCCGCAGCTGACCTTCACCGACACCGAGGTGACGCCGGGGTCGACGTACACCTACCGGATCACCGCGAGCGACGGCACCAACACCAGTGCCAGGTCCGCCACGCAGACGGTCACGGTGCCGACGGCGGACGAGGCCTACCCGGAGCGGGTGAAGGCCGACGGCGCGCAGCTGTACTGGCGCTACGACGAGGCGAGCGGCCAGTTCGCGGCCGACGCCTCGGGGACGGACAACAGCGGCGTCCACCGCAACGCGCCCACGTACCGGGTGACCCCGGGCGCGGTCTCCGGGCCCAGCACGGCCGTGGGCTACAACGGCTCCGACGAGTACACCTACAGCGACCGCAAGCACAGCAGGCCGTCGTCGTACAGCATCGAGACCTGGTTCAGGACGACAACCGGCTCCGGCGGAAAGCTCGTCGGCTTCGGCGACCGCACCCAGGAGCCGAGCGCCAACCACGACAAGCATGTGTACATGACCAACGACGGCCGGGTGGTCTTCGGAGTCCACAGCGGCTTCACCCGGACCATCAGCAGCGGCTCGGGCCTCAACGACGGCAAGTGGCACCATGTCGTGGCGACTCAGGGGTCGAACGGAATGCGGCTGTACGTGGACGGGTCGCTGCGGGCGAGCAACCTGCTGGTGACCTCCAGCCAGAACTACAACGGCTACTGGCACGTGGGCGGTGACACCCTCAACTCCTCGTGGCCCAGCAGTCCGTCGAGCGACTACTTCGCCGGACAGATCGACGAGACCGCGATCTACCCGGGGGTGCTGTCCGGCTCGCAGGTGTCCGGGCACTACGCCCTCAGGGCGAATTCATGATCCGGCCCGCCCGGACCGTCGTCGCCGCTGCCGCGTTCCTCGCGGCAGCGGCGGCGCTGCTGACCGGGTGCGGTAGCGGCGGGGAGCAGGGCGCGGCGAAGGACCGGCCCTCCTCGGCGGCGCGGGAAGCACGGACGCCGGAGAAGCAGGCACCCGGCAGCCGGGCCCCCGGGCCGAAGTCCCCCGGCCCGAAGGAGGACGCGGCGAAGCCGAAGGCCGCGCGGACCTCGCCCGGCCCCACGGTGCCGGAGGGCGAACTCACCCCGGTCACCGGATCGTTCACCGGGAAGCAGAAGGCCTATCTGACCGACCGGGTGCCCCAGGGCACGGATCCGGCGGCCGTCCTGCAGCTCGGCCAGGAGACCTGCGACCGGATCGCCCGTACCGCGAAGCACGACCGCAGGGCGGCCGTCAGCGCGCTCCGTTCGGGCGAGATCGCAAACGCGGAGGCGGCCGTGACCCATCTCTGCCCGGAGCAGCTGCCCCTGCTGGATGCCTCGAGGAAAGGAAGCAGCGGTTGACCGTGGACAGACTCCCCATCGTCGTGGCGATCCCGACGAAGAACGAGGCCGAGAACATCGCCCGGACCGTACGGTCGGTCATCGACCACTTCGAGGCCGTGGTGGTGGTCGACTCCGGCAGCACGGACGACACCTGCAAGATCGCGGCCGAGCTGGGCGCCGAGGTCGTCCCCTACGTGTGGGACGGCGGGTATCCGAAGAAGAAGCAGTGGTGCCTGGACCATGTCCATCCCGGGACGCCGTGGCTGCTCTTCCTCGACGGCGACGAGACCCCGAGCCCTGAGCTGCTGGCCGAGCTGCGTCACTGCTTCTCCCGGCCGTTGAAGGTGGCGGCCTTCGACATCCCGCTCGGCTACTGGTTCGCGGGCAGGCGGCTCCGGCACGGCTACACCATCGTCAAGCGCGCGCTGCTGGACCGTACCCGCTGCCACTTCCCCGTCCTGGGGGATCTGGACGCACCGGGCATGGGCGAGCAGGAGGGCCACTACCAGCCGGTCGCCCCGTCGGTGTGGCGGCTCACCTCGCCCATCGAGCACGAGGACCTGGATCCGGTACGGACGTGGTTCGAGCGGCACAACCGCTACTCGGACTGGGAGGCGTGGCTGGAGCACCACCCGGAGGTCAAGGAGGAGATCCGCCAGGCCAAGACCCGGCAGGGCCGGCTCTTCCACAAGGCCCCGTTCAAGCCGCTGGTGTCCTTCGCCTACGCCTACCTCTACAAGCGGGGCTTCCTGGACGGGAGAGCCGGGTTCGACTATGCGCTGGCCATGAGCTTCTACCGCTGGCAGATCGGCCTGAAGGCCCGGGAGGGCCACTCCGGGGCGCCGTTCGCGGGGTCGACGCGGACGACCTCGCCGAGCGGCACACCGGGTACCGGCCGGCGGTGAGGAGACCGAGGACGTGTGCCGAGGGGCTGTCCCACGTGGGCAGCCCCTCGGGCCGTACGGGGAGCCCCCGCGCGGGGGCAGCCCTCGGGCCCTACGGGGGAGCCCCCGCGCGTGGGAGCAATCCCTCCGGCCGTACGGGACAGCCCCACGCGTGCGGGGCACCAGTGTGCCGGGCCCGGAGGCCGGCGCTGGGTCGGACAGAACCGGGACGGGGACCGGCCCCGCCCCCGGCCCGAGGACAGTCCGGCGCGTCACCGCCGGATGGCGGCCTCGTAGACCTCTTGCAGGGTGTCGACGACCCGCTCGATGGAGAACTGGTCCCGGATCAGCCGCCAGGCGGCCGTGGAGGCCTCCTCGTTGGCCGCCGGGTCCAGCAGTTCCAGGATCGCCTGACCGACCAGGGGGCCGTTGTCCCGGTCCGGGCTGCTGTCCACGACACGGCCCGCGCCCGCCGCCCCGACATCCGGGGACAGACCGCCGGTCCTCGTCACGACGACGGGCACGCCCACGGACATGGCCTCCAGGACGGAGACGGCGAACGGCTCGACGACGGACGGCAGCACGTACACATCCGAGCGACGCAACCGCTCGAGCACCTCGGCGTGCCCGAGCGCCCCCACGTACTCGACGGCGTCGGCGACACCCAGGTCGCGGGCGAGGTCCAGCATCGCCCCGGCGAGGGCGCCCGTGTCCGGCCCGGCCAGCACGAAGCGCGCGTCCGGGTACTTGGCGAGCACCGTGGGCATCGCCGAGACGAAGTCCTCCGGCCGTTTGCGGGCCTGGACGCGGGCGCAGTACAGCACCGTCGGCGGACGGCTGCCGTCGTTGAACGGCCTGCGCTCCTGGGGCCGCACCCCGTTGACGAGCCGGTGGGTCCGGGACAGCCGCGCCGGCGCGACCACCGCCTCCACGTCGTCCCGCTCCATCTCCGTCAGATGCAGGATCGCGTCGGCCCCGCGCAGCACCCGGCGCAACCCCAGCGCGTCCACGACCTTGGCGACCTTGTTCTCGGTCGGGTCGATCATTCCGTGCGTCTGGAGGACCAGCGGACGCCCGCACTGAAGGGCGATCAGGGCGAACGGCAGGGTGATCAGATCGCGCATGAGGTGGACATGGACGACGTCGGCCGTCTTCACCAGCTCGCGGGCGCGGGCGAGCAGCGCCGGTGAGGTGATGCCGCTGACCTCGAACCGCGGCAGGACGTGCCGTGCCTGGAACATGAAGGCCGGTACGCCCTCGACCGCCGTCGGAAGCGGCCCGGCGAACCCGTCCCCCAGCGTGGCGATCCGGGCGTCCACGCCACGGGCCCTCAGGCCCTTGGAGAGGTTGAGGGCCACCCGGGTCGGGCCCCCGAACTCGTTGGTCGGTGTGTGCAGGGTGACGACATGCAGAACCTTCACCGAAAATTCCTCCCCCCGATGCCCCCCGGCATCTCGGCCCAGCGTAGCGGCGAAGCCACGGCGGCAAGGCCGGATCCTTCGATGTCACGTTCGATGGCCGTTCACCCTCCCTACACTGGCGGAGGGGCGTCGGGGAACGAGGCGGGGGGCCATGGCAGTTGATGCGCGGGGCGGCGTA
Source organism: Streptomyces sp. 8N706 (assembly GCF_052245415.1). Lineage (NCBI taxonomy): Bacteria > Bacillati > Actinomycetota > Actinomycetes > Kitasatosporales > Streptomycetaceae > Streptomyces > Streptomyces sp. 8N706. The sequence goes on from NZ_JBQQBW010000039.1 coordinate 30,249, forward strand.
CCGTCCGGGCTGCCCGCGCCCCTCGACGTACCCCCGGTCTCCCCCCGCGCGGTCCTCTCCCGGGCCCTGGCCGTGCCGCTCGTCCTGGGGCTGGTGTTCTTCCTGCCGGTGCTGGTCGCCGTACTCCCCGGCCCTGGGATACGGGACGAGGCGTACTGGCTGCAATTGGTGCTCACCGGCTATGCCGGGGCCCGGCTCGCGGCGATGACGCTCACCACCCGGCGGCGCCTCATCCAGGGCTCGTTCTGGCTCTTCGTCTACGTCGCGATGGGTGTGGCGCCCCTCGCGCAGGCGGTGCTCGGCCAGACCCCCACCCCCGTCGTCGGTACGCGCTCCGATCTCGTGCTGGCCGTCTCCCTGTCCCTGGTCGGCTGTGTGGCCTTCGACGTGGGCGTCCTGCTGGCCCGGCACCGGCCGGTGCTCCGTACGCGGGTGCGCCGGCGTACGGCCTCCGTCAGCCGACGGCGGCTCTATCTGCTGGTGGCCCTGGCGTATGCGGCCAGCGCGCTGTTCGTGATCAAGCTGGGCGGTCCGTCGGTCTTCTTCAGCAGCCGTCAGGAGATCAGCGAGGGTATCCAGAGCAGCGGGGTCGCGAGCGCGGAGTCCCACGTCGGATCGGCGTTTCTGCGCGGCTTCGGGACCGTGCCCGCGCTGCTGGCCTTCCTCTTCCTCACCCGCTGGCTGGTCACCTCGCGCACCGCTCGCCGCCGCCCCTCGGTGCTCCTGGTGTGGACCGGCCTCCTCGGAGTGAACGCGCTGGTCAACAATCCGGTCTCCAACCCGCGTTACTGGTTTCTCACCGTGATGTTCTCGATCCTCTTCACGGCCTTCCCGAAGAGCCCGGTGATGTACCGCGCGGCGCTGGCCATGGGTGTGGTGGCGGCGCTGCTGCTCTTCCCCTTCATGGACCGGTTCCGCTACGACGAGAACGGCCAGCGGCCCGTGGAGTCCGCCTCGGCCTTCGACCCGCTGGTGCGCAAGGACTACGACCAGATCGGCATGTTCGCCAACACCATCACCTTCGTCGACTCGGGCGCGGGCCATGCCTACGGCCGTCAACTGGCTGCCTCGACCTTCTTCTTCGTGCCCCGCTCGGTCTGGCACGGCAAACCGCTGGACTCCGGCGTCCGGGTCGGCCAGTGGATGGGCATGCAGAACACCAATCTCTCGTCGCCGCTGTGGGCGGAACTGTGGCTGGATTTCGGGCCGGTCGGGATGGCCGGCGGCTTCCTGGGCCTGGGCTACCTCTGCGCCCGCGCCGACCGCCGCTACACGCTCCGCACCCTGGACGACCCCCAGCCGGGCCATGTGCTGGCGATTGTCATCCCGGTGGTCGCGGGCTACGCCTTCATCCTGTTGCGCGGCCCGCTGCTGCAGGCCTCGGGCCGCATCGGCATCGCCCTGGTGTGCCTGGCCCTGGTGACGACCTTCCGCTCGGACCCTCGCAGGCTCCTGCGCTGACCCGGGGATGCTTCGAGCCGGCTGGGCCGAGTCCTCGTCGGCCGGCTCCCCCGAAGGCGGAGCCGGCCGACGACGCATCCTCGCGCCCCAGTGGAGTCCCTAGGCTGAGCCACATGATTCACGCCGTGGTGTTCGACGTCGGGGAGACGCTGGTCGACGAGACGGAGGTCTGGGGGCGCTGGGCGGACTGGCTGGGGGTTCCGCGGCATACGTTCTCCGCCGTGCTGGGTGCGATGATCGCCCAGGGGCGCCCCCACTGGGACGGCTTCAGGCTGTTCCGGCCGGACTTCGACCCGGAGGCCGAGGACCGGAAGCGGATCGCGGCCGGGCGGAACACCGGCTTCGGACCGGAGGACCTCTATCCCGACGCGCGGCCGTGCCTGGAGGCGCTGCGGGCGTCGGGGGTGTGGGTCGGGATCGCGGCCAATCAGCCCGCGCGTGCGGAGAAGGACCTCCACGCGTGCGAACTGCCGGTGGAGATGGTCGGGATAAGTGAGATCTGGGGGCTGCGGAAGCCGGATGCGGCGTTCTTCGAGCGGGTTCTGACGGAGGTTCCCCACGCGGCCGGGGAGATCCTCTATGTCGGCGACCGGATCGACAAGGACGTGGCACCTGCCAAGCGCGCCGGGATGCAGGCGGCGTGGATCCGTCGCGGGGCCTGGGGGCTCATCGCGGAGGACGGGAGCGGCGGGCCCGCGGACGTACGGCTCGACAGTCTGGACGAGCTGCCGGGGTGGGTGGCCGCACAGCGTTGCGGGTGAACGCGGGCTGCCGGGGTGGGTGGCCGCACAGCGTTGCGGGTGAACGCGGGCTGCCGCGGCCCGCGGGGCTGGAGGCTCAGCGGGCGGCGCCGTCCGCGTCCTTCTGCTGCCGGGCCGGGGCGGCCGACGCGCCCTCCGCCTCCTGCGGGGCCGGAGCGGACGCCTCCTGCCGGGCCGGAGCGGACGCCTGCTGCCGGGCCGGGGCGGTCGGCACCCCCTCCGCCGGCGCCGGTTCGCGCCGGACGGACGCGATACGGAGCCAGGCTGCGGCCGCCTTGAGGAGGGACCCGGCGCACAGCCCCCAGGCGGCACCCAGCACACCGCCCAGAAGGGCGTAGCCGGTGAGCATGAAGGCCACCGACAGCAGGGAGAAGACGACCTGGATCGGGAGGGTGGCGCGGGGGCGCAGGACGCGGAGGGTGAGCAGGGCGCAGGTGCCCAGAGCGATGGCCGCGTACTGGCTTCCCGTCGCCGGAAGGAGAGCGGACGAGGCCGCCCAGGTCTCGCCGAGGAGTGCGCGGCCGAGACGGTCGGGGAGGGCGATGAGAACCGCCGCCCAGACGGCGGCGACCCCGGAGAGGGCCAGGGCCAGAGCGACGGTGGCGCGGACCTTGCGGGCCGAGGTCGGGTAGCGGCCGAGGATCGGCGGGCCGAAGCCCGTGGAGGCGTTGAACAGGACGTTCATCGGGCCGAAGAGCGTCGTCACCCCCCGCAGTGCTCCCACCGCCAACGGGTTGGCGAACAGTCCGAGTCCGATGACGGCGAGCTGGTTCGAGGCGTTGCCGACGGCGAACTCGAGGACGAAGCGCTTGCCGAGGTGGCCACGGCGGAGAAGACGGCGCGGGTCGCCCGCGGCACCGCGCAGCTGGGGCGCGACGAGGGCCGCGGAGACGGCGAGGGCCGGGATCGCGGACAGACCCCAGACAGCGACCAGCCGCTCCGGCCCGGAACCCTGCGGCTGGACGGCGAGGGCAGGCACGGCGGCGACGAGCCGTACGAGGTCGGCGGCGAGGGCGTAGTGCGGGAGGTTCAGGGTGGAGAAGCAGTAGCGCACACAGTCCTGGGTGAGGACGACGGGCAGCACGAGACCCAGCACGGCGAGCCCATGCGCGGTGGCGCCCGGCACGAGGAAGAGGACGGCGGCCATCGCCGCGCCGAGAGTGCCCGAGGCGGACGCGGTGAAGACCACCGCCGACCGGCACGCGCCCCGTACCGCTGCCGGGTCGCCGCGCTCCAGGACCAGGGCCTGGCCGACGTAGGCGACGGAGAGCCCGAGCAGCACGGTGAACACGGTGTAGACGAGGGAGAAGACGGAGAACCCGGCGGCACTGGAGAGCCTGGCGGCGACCACCAGAACGACGATGTTGGTGAGAGCGGCCACGCCCTGGTCCGCGACGGAACACAGAACGGCGAGCCGGGTGCCAAGACCGTCCGGCGCTCCGGTGGTTCCGCGGGAGTCCCCTCCTGCCTCGCCCGGCCCCCCGGCCTCCGACCGCCGGTCGGGTGCGGAGTCCGGTCCGGAATCGGGCCCGGAGTCCGGCCTCGGCACAGGGTCCGGCCCACGGCCCGGTTCCGCTCGGGAACGCCCCCCGGACTCCGGTCCGGGATGCGGCGCGCGCTCCAGCCCGGGGCGCGGCGTGGGCTCCGGCTCACGGTCCCGTCCGGGCTCAGGGACCGGCTCACAGCCCCGTCCGGGCTCGGGGACCGGCTGACGGCCCCGTCCGGGCTCGGAGTCCGGCCCAAAGCCCCGCTCTGCACCGGGGTTCGGGCCAGGGCTCGTCACCGGCGGGAGGGTGTGCCGGCCGGGAGGTCGGACGGCTCGACCGTGCGCAGGGCGGGCGTGCCGGGGCGGTCCGGTCCGCTCGGGCCCTCCGGAGCCGGGGTCTCGCCGGTCCCGGCCCCCGCGGCCGCGGCCGGTTCGGTGGAGACGGCGTCCGCGGCGCGTCCGTGCCGCGTCCCGGTGGCGCCCTTCGTACCGCCGCCGCGGCGGCTCCCGCTGCCGTCGGAGTGCAGGAGGGCCCCCAGCACCGTGCCCCCCGCGCCGCCGATGAGTTCGCGGACCCGGTCCAGGTCGTCGCGGCGTACCTCGCGCGGATCGCAGACCACCAGCACACCGTCGACGCGGTCGGCCAGCGCGATGGCGTCGGCGTACGAGAGCACGGCCGGGGCGAGGACGACGACGACCGCGTCCTCGTCGTCGGCGGTCGCGATCAGCTGGCTGGCGGGGGTGGAGGTCAGCGCGCGTGCGACATTGCGGACCCGGCCCCCGGGGATCAGTTCGAACGCGCCGGACTCCCCCGCGTCGATGGGGATCTGCTCTCCGGTGGGCCAGCCGTTGTCGCCGCGCGCCGGAGTACGGGCCCAGCCGGGCCGTATCCCGTCGGCGGCACGCAGCCGGGCGGAGAGCGACGGCGTACGCAAGTCCGCCTCGACGAGCAGCACTTCGCGGCCCATCTCGACGAAGGATGCGGCGAGGTTGACGGACACGGCGGCCGCCGTGTCGATGGTGCCGCGGGGGGCGACGACGAGCAGCCGTCGCCGGCCGGCGAACCGCTGGTCGTACGCGAGCCGGAAGGCGACCGAGCGGTACTCCTCGGCCGGCCTGCCGTCGGCGAGCAGCGCGGTGGTCTCCCCCCGGCGGCTGCGCGGGAGGGTGCCGAGGACGGGAGCGCGCAGCGCCCGTACGACATCGCTCTCCGAGCGGGCGGTGGGGTCGAAGATCAGCCGCACCCAGGCGGCGAGCAGTCCGAGGCCGATCCCGACCGCGCCTCCCAGGCCCAGCACCAGGGGCAGCCCCGGGCCGGAGGGAGCGGACGGCGGTGTCGCGGTGCGCACGACGAAGCCCGGCGTGGTGTCGAGCGCCTTCAGCTTGGTGAGGCTGCTGTTGAGCTCGGAGATCTTGCCGAGCACCCCGGACTGCACGGAGAGGACGGTGTCCAGAGCGCGGCCGTCGCTCAGTCCGGCGATTTCCTCGGCGAGTTGGTCCCGCTGCTTCTCCAGCGGCTCGAGCTGCTTCTCGTAGCCCTTCACCATGTTGTCGATCAGGCCCTGGGTCTGCTGCTCCCGGTTCTCCAGATACGCCCGGGTGAAGGCGTTGGCGCGCTCGGCCGCCGTCCTGGGCGACGAGTCGGTGTAGGCGAACCGCAGGACGAGGGTGTTGGGAGGGTTGGTGACCTGGAGGCCGGCTTGGAGCTTCTCGGTGTCCTCGGTGTCGAGAGCCTTGGCAGCGCGGTCGGCGACGGCGTTGCTGACGGCGGTCTGGCGCTCGGAGCCGATGCTGACCTGCTTGTCGGGCGCGGTGCCGCCGGGAGCGAAGGGGTCGACGGACGCGGACCGTACGGTGACCTCGCTGGTGGCGACATAGGACTCGCCGCCGGTGAGCCCGATCAGGGCCCCGCCGAGCAGCCCCACGGCGACGCCCAGCGCCAGCAGCAGCCGATAGCGCAGCAGTTGTTTGAACTGGTCGCGCAGCAGGTCCGGTTCCTCATGTGCCTGCGGTGCGCGTGACGGGTCGGCCCCGGCCGCGGCCGGGTGGTGCGGTGTGAGGTGCGATGTCATGTACGGGCCCCCCTCTGCCGTACGGGCCGGCCTTCGAGTGCTTCGTCCAGCAGCCGGGTGATCCTGGCCAGGCCCGCCTCGCGGCTGAGGTGGGCGTCGACGTAAGCAGGGCCGCGCGCCCCCAACGCGTCCGCCGCGGTGGGGTCTTCGGCCAGCTTACGGACTGCGGCGAGTAGCGCGGCGGGGTTCTCCGGCGGGACCAGAACGCCCGCTTCCGAGCGGCGGACCTCCCCGGCCGTGCCGCCCTGCTCGGCGACGGAGGCGACCACCGGCCGCCCGGCGGCGAAGTACGAGGTGAGCTTGGACGGGATGCTCATATCGAGCACGGACGCACGCTGGGTGACGGCGAGGACATCGGCGGCGGCGAGCACATCCGGGAACAGCGCCTCGTCGGCGGGCGGCAGGAAGTGCAGATTGGGGAGTCCGGAACCCAGGGCACGCAGCCGCCCGCGCTGGTTGCCGTCCCCCATGAGGACGATGTCGATGCCGGGCGCCTGCCGGGCCGCTTCGACCAGGACCTCCAGGCCCTGCTTGAGCCCCATGTTGCCCGAGTGGAGGACGACGGTCCGGCCCTCGCGCCAGCCGAGCCGGGCACGCGTCTGCGCGCGTGGTGCCGTCGGCCGTTCGACATGCGACCAGTTGGGGACGAGCCGGATACGGTCCCGCTCCACCCCCATGGCCGCGACCTTGTCGACGAAGGTCTCGTGGATGACACCGACCAGTGCCGCGCGCTGCAGGGCGTACGCCTCGACGGCGCCCGCGGCCGCCGCCGCCCGGTCCCCGCCCCGGATGCCGCTCTGCGCGGCCGCCGCGCCCATCAGGTCCTGCACGACCGGGACGTACGGGACCCCGTACCGCCGGGCCAGGCGCGCGCCGATGACACCGCCCGCCAGGCTGGGCAGCTGGGCGACGACCGCGTCGGGGCGGCCCATACGCGGTGGCGCGACCAGGCCGTGGACGAGGATCGACGCCTCGTAAAGGGCGCGGCGGAGGGCGGTCTGGCGCGGCGGGACGGTGTGCCGGCGGCGGTGCACCCACACTCCCGCGCGCTGCTCCACGGTCCGCCACACCCCGCGGTAGGCGGGGTCGGTCCGCCAGGCAGGGTAGTGCGGCATCCCGGCGAGCACATGCACCTCGGACTGCCCGTCAGCGGCCCAGTTTTCGGCGATCTGTGTGGCGTACGGGCCTATTCCGGCCTGTTCGGGCGCGTAGTTGGTGGACACCAGCAGTACGCGCCGCCCCCCATGCTCCGGCATGGCGCATCTCCTCCCCCCAGAGTCGATCAGATGAACCCTAACCTTTCATTGCTGCAACTTGTCGTTTTTCTCTGTTCGTTCAGCTTTCGCAATCTTCCGGTAGGACCGTCCGCGCCCGGCTATCGTCGTGGCTCCGACGCGCTGGGGAGCGCGTCGCGAGTGGGGGGTTCCATTTCGCATGCCGCAGACCGTGGGCTACGCACCGGGGGTCTACGACCTCTTTCATGTCGGCCATCTCAATATCCTCAGACACGCCCGCAGCCAGTGCGACTATTTGGTGGCGGGGGTCGTCTCGGACGAGATGGCGGAGCTGGCCAAGGGCCGCGCACCGGTGGTGCCGCTGGTCGAGCGCCTGGAGATCGTCCGCAGCATCCGTTTTGTGGACGCGGCGTTCGTGGAGACCGTGCCGGACAAGCTGGAGACCTGGAAACAGGTCCGCTTCGATGTGATCTTCAAGGGCGACGACTGGCGCGGAACGCCGAAAGGGCACCGGCTGGAGCGCGACTTCGCGACGGTCGGTGTGGAGGTCGTCTACTTCCCCTACACCGTCCACACCTCCAGCACCCAGCTGCGGCGTGCCCTCGACGCGCTCGTCACGCCGGGCGTATCGCAGCCAGTTCCCGGAACCACTTCGCCATGAAGGCGACCAGGAACAGCCCGTGGGCGGCGAACAGCACGGCGTACGCGCCGAGGAACACCCGCTCCGCGCCGAGCAGCAGAAAGACCAGACAGAAGACGCCGTAGTCGACCGGCAGCAGTGCCACGGCCCGCAGGGAGGAAGGGGTCGCGGCGGACGGCGCCGAGGACTGCGCAGGGGCCGAAGAGGCCGCAGAAGGCGCGGCGGAGGGCTTCGGCTTGAGCTTGTCGGTGAGCAGTCCGCCGAAGAAGATCAGCACGGCCGCGAGCTGGAAGCCGATCGGCAGCAGCAGCCAACCGGGCCCCGGCACGTCAAAATATCGGTAAAAGGAAATCAGCACGGCCGCGTGCAGAGCGGTGATCTTCGCGCAGTCCACGACGTGGTCGAGCCACTCACCGGCCGCGCTGCTCTCTCTCCTCAGCCGGGCCAGCTGCCCGTCCGCGGAATCGAACGCGAAGCCGACGGCCAGCGCGAGGTATACGGCGACGGCAAGCGGCCAGGACGGGCGGGCGAGCGCCACCGCCGCCACGGCAGAAAAGCTGAAACCCCCACTGATCAGGGTGACTTGATTCGGCGTCAGTCCGACACGGTACGCCGCCGCGGCGAGCACGCGCCCGGCAGGCCGGTTGATGTGGCGTGAATACAGCGACACCCCCTTCGCCGTTTTCTGCGCGCCGCGCAGCTCTCTCAGAGCCGCACCGAAAGCCATGGTTTGAGCCATCATCCCCCCAGATGTCCCGCTCAGGGAAAAGCCCCGGCACAAAGGCACGATCATGATGTCACGCGGGTCCGACAACCGGCCCGGGCCGCGAACAGTGAGACCGGGGTCACTGGACCCGATGACCTCGAGGTCCGTGACGAGCTGTCCGGACGCTGACCGGTGTTCTGCTGGGGCTCCTCACGGCGGTGGTGATGGGCTGGCTGTTCTACCGCGGGCGCCCTGCGGATCATCTGTCGAAGTTCTTCACCTGGACCGGCGCACTGCTGGTGGTCGTCGCCGCGGGCGTCCTGGCGTACGGCTTCCACGATCTGCAGGAGGCGCGCTTCCTGCCGGGCCTGGGCACCAAGGCGTTCGACATCAGCGCCACGATCCCGCCGGACAGCTGGTACGGCACCCTGCTGAAGGGCACGGTGAACTTCCAGCCCGACCCCACGGTCTTGCAGGTCGTGGTCTGGACCCTGTATCTGGTCCCGACGCTCGCGCTCTTCTTCGCCCCGGGTAGGGTTGCGCCGATTCAAGCAGCCCCGAAGGAGCCCTCGAAGGAGTCCCAGCACGATGATACGGACGCCACGCAGGCTGCCGCGGGTGACGGCGTGCCTGTCGGCAGCGGCACTGCTGACGCTGACGGGGTGCATGACGGTGCACGGCGAGCGGGCGGTCATCCCGTCGGCGAGGAAGGCTGAGGCGGCCAAGGCCCTCGAACGCTTCACCACGACGTACAACAAGGCGTACCGCGAGGTGGATCCGGCCCTGATCTCCGATGTCGAGACGGGGCCGCTTCACGCCTTGGAGGAGCCCCGGCTCAAGGCACAGCGCGCCAACAGGCCGGACGGGAACCCCACCTTCCCCCCGCTGGAGCTGACGGACGCCAGGTACACGATCCCGAAACAGGCCGGGTGGCCGAAGTTCTTCCTCGCGGACACCGAAAGCAACCGGGACCGGGGCCGGAACCGCTGGCTGCTGGTCTTCACCCGCATCGCCGCCGCCGAGCCGTGGAAGGCCGCGTATCTGTCGATCCTCAGCAAGGACGAGGTCCCGGAGTTCGCGCAGGACAAGGACGGCTGGGCGAAGCCGGCCGGGGGCGGGAGCCTGGCCACGGACCCCCGTAGGCTGAGTCAGTCGTACACGGACTATCTGCGCAGCGGCGAGGGCCGGACCTTCGAGGACGGCCCGGCGACCTCGGGAGTCCGCGAGCAGCGCGAGGGCGAGCGGAAGACCCGTAACTACTGGACGGACTTCATCGACCAGCCCGCGCGCCCACCGCGGTATGTCCCCGTGGCGCTGCGCACGACGGACGGCGGGGCACTGGCCTTCTTCGCCGCGCACCATATGCAGAAGCAGACCATGGCCCAGGGCCTGCGGATCTCGAAGATCAAGGACGACACCGCCAACGCCCTGTTGGAGGGGAAGGCGGAGAAGACGCTCACCCTCGTGCGGATCTCCGAATCGGCGGTGAAGGTCCCGGCACGGAACGCGGCGGACGCATCGGACGGCCGGGTCGCCTTCCTGAACAGGCTGGAGGGCCTGACCGCCGCGCGGGGCGGCTGATGAGCATGGCCGGCCGTTTCCGGTGTCCGCGGACATCGGAGACGGTCGCCGTACCCGGCGCGCCACCTCGTACTCACCTGCCGAACATGAAGAGCCGCGCGGGCACGAACACGTCGTGGCCGGTGGCGAACCGGACCCGCACGCCGGTGGTCGTCCACTCGGTCGCCTTGATTCCGTCGGCGCCGAGAGAGGTATCGATGTCCAGGGAGTGCCCGTACGACAGGCCCGGGTCCCGGCCGATCGTCAAGCGGTAGGACTCCCGTCCTGACAAGGTGTGTTGGCGTATCAGCCCCACGTAGTGCTTCGACCGATCGTCGTAGGTCACTGTCGACGGCGCCCGGTCACGGTGGACCACCTCGGATCGTGGCCACCACAGTACGGTGAGCAACGAGGCGGTCAGGACGATGCCCGCCACCCCGCCGAGAACCATCGGGCCGAGACTCCTCACCCGGCGAGAACGGCCCGGCCGGTCGCGCGATGGGACTTCCCTCCGAAGCACGATGGTTCTCCTTCTCGGCTTCTCGGCGAAGTCAGGTCGTCGTGCAGCCGGGCGCGGGGATACGGAAAGGTACGAGGCGGCTTTTTCGCCACCTGACGACAGCTAGGACGCGCTGTCCGGCCAGCAGGTTCATCCGTCAGGGGCTTTGCGTGTGGCGCCCTCCGGCCACAGCACCCGCACAGGCACACCGCTCCGTTCGGCATACGCCACCACGTCCGCCGTACCCCCATATCCCCATGCGGGCTCGCCGTCCCAGACGGCCAGGAGTTCGTCGGCCAGGCCCACCAGAATCTCGCTCCCCGCCATGTGGGCAGCTGAGTCGGATGCGGTCATGCCGGTGTCGTGCACCTCGGACGCCCGGCGCATGAGGGCGTCGTAGATCGGCCAGTGGGACTGGGGCAAGCCGTCTCGGTACTGCGCGGCGGGGACGACGACTTCGAGCCGTCCACCGTGCTCCAACACGGCCTCGGCAAACCAGGCATCCGGCCCGTCGACGATGCATGAGATCCCGATCAGAGCGGAGGCGTCATGCTCTTGGACGACTGTCGCGAGCAACCGGCGCACGGCCCGCTCCACATCGCTGCTCAGCCCCCGGTGACCGGTGATCCCCACACGCATGGCACGGTCCCTCCTACAGGTAGACGCCGTGGAGGCGCTCATCGAATTCCCGTACAACCTTGGGTGGTGACGTCAAGACCAACGATCTGCGTACGGCGCGGGCTCGCTCCACGATGCGCCCGGATCGGTATTGGAGGCCAGTGTCCACGGCGCGCGACGCGAGGGCGAATGACGCCTCGATTCGTCCAGCTGCGAGATGGCCCGCGGCGAGATCCAGCATGACCAGGGCGCGCTGTTTGGGATGTCCAGTACCCAGCGCTTCCGAGTCGTCTGTCAGCACCCACTCCACAAGCCCCAGTTTTGCCCCGCAGGTGACCCGGCAGGCCGCCACCTTGACGCTGTCGAAAGGGAACACCCAAGGCCAAGGGGGTGCCTCTTCGGCGGATGGCCTCTCCGTCGTTGACCTGCTGCGGGTGAGAGCGCTGTCCGCCCCTCGTTGATCACCATTCGCGGCATGGGCGAGGGCTTCAACAGAGGACAGCCATGCATCAGCTACTGCGGGGCAGTCGGGTCCGAGGAAACGCCGGGCATTCCGGGCGAGATTGAGCGCTTGTGTCCCGTTACCGGAGTGCGCCTCGAACTGCGCGAGGCTGCCCGCCTGGTACGCGGCGAGGAGCGGATCACCGGCCGATCTTGCTGCCCGGATCGCCGACCCGTACCAGGAGCGGGCAGAACAGTTGTCGCCCATGTCCCAGGCTAGCCACCCAGCCAGACTGGCCGCTTCGCTGCCCACTGCGGCAATGCGGTTACGGCGCTGAGCGGTCTCCGCGTCCCGCGTCACGGTCTGGATCAGCCGGATATGAGACTGGACCGCCTCGGAAAGATCACGGGACGGTGTGGAACCGTCCAGTCGCCGGTAGGCGGAGGTGTTCAGTCGAAGGGCGGCGATCTGCCCGCCATCGAACTCGCCATCGCTGTGCGGCAGGGCGCCGAACACCGGCCGATCCGCGATCATCACCGATGTCCGCAACGGTGTGGAGTACATCCTGCGGCCCGTTCTGGGTCCTGGCGACTGGATCGCCGAGGATCCCCAGCGCCTCACCCTGGTACGCCACCGCACTGAGCGGAGCGCGCCATGAGCCCGGCACGGCGAACAGCAAGAAGCGGCACGGATGGAGGCCCCCATATGGCTATGGGGCCGTGGAATCCCTGCACCACATCCGCCATGTACCTAGGCCGAGGACGGCTGCCGGCCTCGTACCGGCAACGCCCCCGCGCCATGGCGGCCTGGCGCAACCTTGCCATCGGCGTCCCGCGCGTGCCACCGGACGCTGCACCATTGGATCCGCCCTACGCCGAAACGCCCGCGACAACCTACGGCCACTGGCCTTACTCGGCATCGCGAGCACGACCACGAACCAGACATCACGGCTTCACGCCGAACCCCTGACTTGGCGAGGCCGGCCCGTTCTGGGATATGCTTGACAGGAATCTCTGCGCCCGCCGGTCCTTGCTCGAGCAGTTCGACCGCACCGGCCACAATTCAATGGTGTCGCTCGAGATTGTGCCGCTCCCAGCGCCCGTCGTGCCCAGTCCATTCGCCGAGTGTACAAATCGGCATTCGACGAGTCCCGAGCCGAGTATCCGCAATCAAAAAAGGTATGTTTCGCAGACCTAACCTGCAACAGCAAGACCGGGGAGATGCCGGCGTTGCCACGAACACGACCGGCGCCACGCGCTGATTGATCGAGTTCGGTAGGCGGTCCGTCGCACGATTATCGTCGTGAGGGAGATCAGTTCCCATGGACCTCAACACCATCACCGAAGTCATCCGGCGACCGTCCGATCGGCCAGGCGTGGACTGGCGCGAAGGCGACGCCTGGCTCGCGGGCGGAACGTGGCTGTTCTCCGCGGAGCAGCCAAGCCTGCGCCGCCTGGTCGACCTGACAACATTGCGTTGGGATCCTGTTGTCCCGAGCGACGCGGGCCTCGAGATCGGCGCAACGTGCACCATCCGTGACCTGTATGCCTTTGCGCCGCCAGGTGACTGGATCGCGGGCGCCCTTTTCGCGAAGAGTTGCGAGGCGTTCTTGTCCTCGTTCAAGGTCTGGACCTCGGCGACGGTCGGCGGCAATATCTGCATGTCTTTGCCTGCCGGCCCAATGATCACGCTGACGGTCGCACTCGAGGCACAGTACGAACTGTGGGCTCCTGACGGGTCCGCGCGTATCGTCGATGCCCTCGACTTCGTGACCGGCAACAATCAGAACGTCCTTACTCCCGGGGAAATCTTGCGGCGCATCGACATTCCGGCGCACGCCCTGAGGAAACGCACCGCGGACCGCCGCTTCACGCTCACCCGCCTCGGCCGTTCGACGGTATTCCTCATCGGTACGCAAACGCCAGGAACGAGCGACCTGCTGCTCACCGTCACAGCCGGCACGACACGGCCTGTGCGCATTGCTTTCGACACCATGCCCGATGCCCGAACTCTGCAGCAGAGCATCGACGTCATCCCCGCCGACGTCTGGTTCGCCGATCCCAACGGGACCCCCGACCACCGTCGTCACCTGACACAGCACTTCGCCGAAGAGATTCGTCGCGAACTCATGGCTGGGGGCCCGGCATGACCTACATCGTGAACGGCAAGCGCTTCGACGAAGAACCGGACCCCGGCCAGTGCCTGCGTACTTTCCTCCGCTCACTGGGTCACTATGGCGTCAAAAAGGGGTGCGACGCAGGCGATTGCGGCGCATGCACCGTGTGGTTGGACGGCAATCCGGTACACAGCTGCATCACCCCTGCTTTCCGTGCAGACGGTCATGAGGTGACGACGATCGAGGGTCTCGGATCACCCGGCAACCTGCATCCAATGCAGCGACAGTTCCGCGACGCCCCGGGGTTCCAATGCGGTTTCTGCACCCCAGGGATGATCATGACGTCGGCAACGTTCACCGCAGCCCAGAAAGAGGACTTGCGACGGGCATTGAAGGGAAACCTCTGCCGCTGCACCGGCTATCGTGGGATCGAGGATGCCGTAAAGGGCGTGGCCGGCGTAGAGACAGCCGCGCCAGGAAAGGCCGTCGGCACGAGCGTCAGGGCGCCGGCAGCCAACGACGTGGTAACCGGCCGCGCCGAGTTCACGATGGACACCCACATCGAAGGGATGCTGCACCTCAAGGTGCTGCACTCACCACACGCGCACGCCCGGATCGTCTCGATCGACACGACCGCCGCACTCGCAGTTCCCGGCGTGCATCGGGTCTACACCTGGGAAGATGTGCCGCGCAAGCGTTTCACTACGGCGATCCACACCGACCATCTTGTCGATCCGGACGACACCTTCATCCTCGACAACACAGTCCGCTTCGTCGGCCAACGCGTCGTTGCGGTCCTGGCCGACACGGCCGGGGCGGCAGAAGAAGGCTGCCGAAGGGTGGACGTCGAATACGAGGTCATGCCGGCAGTATTCGACCCTGAAGAGGCAATGGCCGAGGGGGCGCCGCAGCTGCACGACGCGGACGATCCATTCGTCCGCGATCCCGTCCATAACATCCTGCTCGACTTCCATTCGCACATCGGTGATATCGACGCAGGGTTCGCCGAAGCCGACGTGGTCCACGAAGGCACATACTCGTCACCGCGAGTGCAACACGCGCATCTCGAGACCCACGGATCGATTGCCTGGATGGAGAACGGTCGTCTGAACGTCCGCACCAGTTCGCAGTCGCCGTCGATCGCGAAAGTCAAACTCGGGCATCTCTTCGCGCTGCGCCCGGACCAGCTCCGCGTGTTCTGCCAACGTGTCGGCGGCGGCTTCGGCGGGAAACAGGAAGTGATCTCGGAGGATCTGGTCGCGCTCGCCACCCTGGACACCGGGCGACCTGTCTGCTTCGAGTACACCCGCGAGGAGGAGTTCACCACGGCTTCGCCACGGCATCCGATGACGTTGACGGTCAAGCTCGGCGCGAAGGCAGACGGAAGGCTCACGGCGTTCCAGGTCCGCAATGTGTCGAACACGGGCGCCTACGGCAACCACGGCGGCGAAACGCTGTACGCAGGCGGCACTGCCGTCATGATCTACCGCTGCCCCAACAAGAAGTACGACGCGTTCTCCGTCTATACGAACACCATTCCGAGCGGGGCACTGCGCGGTTACGGGATGACGCAACCGGCGTTCGCCGTGGAATCAGCAATGCACGAACTGGCGCGCGCATTGCACATGGATCCGCTCGAACTGCGACGACGCAATATCGTGCGACCGGGTGATCCGCTCCTCGCCATGCATGAGGGCCCCGACGATGTGACGTTCACCGAAGACGGGCTCGCGAAGTGCATCGATCTCGTGGATGACGCCCTGGCCCGTACAGCCGATGAGCCGTCCCCGGGCCCCGAGTGGCTCGTCGGGGCCGGCGTCGCGAGTTCCTTGCACGAGACCGCGCCCCCGACCGAACACCTCTCCGAGGCCTGGGTCACGCTTGGCGACGACCTCATGTACGAGTTGGCCGTCGGAACAGTCGAATTCGGCGAGGGTACGTCGACCGCGCATGTCCAGATCGCGGCCAACCAGCTGGGCACGACGCCGTCGCGGATTCGCCTGGTGCAATCCGACACCGACCGCACGGGCTTCGACACCGGCGCCTTTGCGAGTGCCGGCCTTTTCGTGTCAGGCAACGCGGTACTTCGAGCGGCCAATGCGGTGCGCGACCGCATCCTGGAGTTCGCTTCCGCGCACACGGGTGTCCATCTCGTGATGTGCTCGATGGACGACGAGGGTGTCGTCTGCGGCGACCAGCGCGTGTCGTTGGCCGAGCTCGTCGCCTTGGCCCGAGCGCGCGGAATTCGATTCACCGCCGCCCGCAAGGCCTACGGTTCGCCCCGAAGCGTCATCTTCAATGCGCAGGGGTTCCGCATCGCCGTCCATCGGGTGACGGGTGAGATCCGTATCCTTTACAGCGTCCAGGCGACCGACGCCGGCGCAGTCATCAACCCCGCGCAAGTCCGGGGCCAGGTGGAGGGCGGTGTCGCCCAGGGCATCGGCTTCACGCTGACCGAGAATTACCAGGTCGACGCGGACGGTGTCATGGCCAATCCGAACTTCCGCAACTACCGCATCCCCACCTACGCCGACATCCCCCGCACCGACGTACTCCTGGTGAACTCGACGGATTCCGTCGGGCCCCTGCGGTCGAAGGGGATGGCGGAATGCTGTATCAACCCGGTGGCCCCCGCCTTGGCGAATGCGCTCCACGACGCCACAGGTGTCCGCTACCGCACGCTGCCCCTGACTCCGGAACGTATTTACAGCCGGCTCAACGAAAGCCAGTCGGTGCCGACGGCCTGAGCAACTGGACACCGAAATGCACCACCGGCAAAAGCACCACCGGCAGTGACAGCGTCGGCTACCGGCCCAGCGGCCAGGCGGGCGAGTGGTGGTCGTGGTTCCGGTTCTCGTCCGCGTACTGGGCGCAGGCGTCCGTCAGCGCCCCCAGCAGGGTGAGCGGGTCGGGCAGCGGCCGTTCGGGGCCGCGCAGCCACGCCACCCCGCCCTCGGCCGGAAGCCTCGCGGGGGGTACGAGCACATAGCTGCCGCGGCAATGCCAGCGCAGACCGGGGTGCTCGTCCATGGTCTCGGGGTGGCAGTCCAGCTCGCAGGGCCACCACTCGTCCTCGTCGTCCGGGGTGCCCCGGGTCGCGGTGAAGAACAGGACCCGGCCCTCCGGACCGTCCCCGCTCGCGGCCACCGGGCCCACATCCACGCCCTCTTTCTCCAGCCGCTCCAGCGCACTGCGCCCGGCTTCGGCGGGGACGTCGAGGACATCGTGGTTCATACCGGTGGCGGTGATGAAGTTGGCCTGCGGCTGCGCGTGCAGCCAGCGGCCGACCTGTTCGGCGTCGGTGGACGCCTGGGTCTGCCAGGCGAAGGAGACGGGGTGCCGGCCAGGGGTCGGACAGCCGATCCGGTCGCAGGAACAGCCGTAGCCGGAGGGGTACGCGGCCTGGGCCAGCGGGAACCCCGCGGCGGCGGCGGCCAGCAGCAGATCCTCGCGGCCGGCAGCGGCCGCGCCCGTGCCCGTACTACCACCCGTCCCGGTCCTCGGACGACGGCGCAGCCACTGGGAGAACCTGCCTTCGCGTTCCATCTATCCCCTCACTTCGACCGCTGTCCGATCAATGCTGCCACCATCTTCCTCCTCAGGGGGCCTCTGTCCGTATCCGGGGGCGCAGGACCGGACATCCATTGGACCGCTATGACAGGGCATACCCGGATATCCCGGCCTAGCGTTGTCTTCATGGTCACAAGGTCCCTGCTGGCGGGGGTCCTCTCGATATCCCTGTCGGGCCCGATCGTCCCGGTGGACTCCGTCGGGGGGATACGGACGGTGGACGGCTTGCCGGAGATCACCTACACCGCGCACCGCGGCGGTGCGCTGGAGGTACCGGAGAACAGCATCTCGGGCCTGTTCAGGGCGTTGGACGGCGGCACGGCCCAGGTAATCGACTTCGACACACGGATGCTCCGCGACGGCACGCCGGTGGTGATGCACGACGCGACGCTGGACCGTACGACCGATAGGACCGGCCCCGTACGCAGTCTCACCCGGCGGCAGTGGCGAACCGTACGGCTGCGGCCGCGGGGCGCACTGCGCCGCACCTGGCGGCCGGAGCCCCCGCCAACGGTGGCGGAGGTACTGGACCGCTTCGGCGGGAGGCGCGTACTCATGCTGGAGGCCAAGGATCCGCGAAGCCTTCCCGAACTCGCGCGGATGATCCACGCGCGGGGGCTCGCCCGCTCGGTGTTCGTGAACACCAACCGGCCGTGGCTGGCGCGGCGGGCCCACCGGCTGGGCCTGATGGCCCAGTTGTGGCGGTCGGCACGTCAGCTGCGCCACGACCGGCCCGAGCGGTGGCGCGACTTCGTGGCCCTGCTCGATGTGGATCACGAGGCACGCGACGAGGACCTGCGGCGGGCGGTGCGCTCCGGCATCCCGCGGGTCTGGGCGCACACGGTGAACACGCCGGCGGCACGCGACCGGGCCCTGCGGCTGGGCTGCAACGGCATCATCACGGACGCCCCGGCGCTGCTCGCCGCCACGCCGCCGGGACGGGGCTGACCGCACGCCCTTGCCTGCGGTGCGGCTGGTGCCCGGGGGCCGACACCGCGCACCCCGTACGCGTCGGCGGTACCGGCGCGCTACTCCGGCCGGGCAGGGCGGATACCGCGCAGCGTCTGATCCACAACGGTGTCCGCGAAGTCGTGGGTGAGTGGCCGGGTGCGCAGCATCCAGCGGTGGTAGAGGGGGCCGACCAGCATCTCCGTGGCCACCCGCGGGTCCACGCCCTCCGCGACCTGACCTGCGTCCCGGGCGGCCCGCAGCCGCTCCTCGTAGGCGGCGAGCCCCGGTTCGAGGATCCTGCCGGTCAGCTCCCTGGCGAGATCGGGGTCGTTCTGGCTCTCCGCGGTCAGCGCGCGGAAAGGCAGGTCGTACTTGGGGTCGTTGAGCTCGTCGACCGTGGCACGCAGCACGACTTTGAGGTCGGTTTCGAGGTCTCCGCTGTCAGGAAGGGTCGGGCCGTCCGTGTCCCCGCTCAGGGCGAGGAAGGAGTCGAAGAGCACGGCGGCCTTCGACGGCCACCAGCGGTAGATCGTCTGCTTGCCGACACCGGCGCGGGCCGCGATGGCCTCGATGGTCAGCTTGTTGAAGCCGACTTCGCCGACGAGTTCGAAGGCGGCATCGAGGATGGCGTGGCGGGAGCGTTCGCTGCGGCGGGTGGAATCAGGAGTTCGGGTCTCGGCCATGAGGGGAATCTATCATTTCGAGCCGAGACGTATCGTCTTGACAGGACGTAGCGTCTCGCGCAGACTCATGACAGTAAGGAGACGGACCGTCTCGACTCATCGAATGAAGGAGGCCTCATGCCCCGAGGAAGTGCAGGCAACATGCTGGGTGTCGGCGGTACCCGCAGCAATTTGTCCCGCTCGGCGCTGCGCGGCGGTGGGCGCGGAGGCTGGGGCGCGGGCGCCGGGACCGACCCGCAGGCCCAGAAGCGGGAGCTGCTGCTCAGGCTGAAGGCGGCCCGGGAGAACCCCGATGCTGCGGAGGCTTCCGTAGCAGGGGGTTCCGCCGACGCGGATTCCGTGGCGGACCCGGATTCCGCGAGGGGTGCCATCCCGTAGCCCGTGGGGATCCCGTAGCCGCTTCTCCGTAGCCGCTTCGGATTCCGTGGTCGAGCCGGAAATTCCGCCGTCGAAGGACCCATGAGGCCGACGATTCAGCGGCCCCGTCGTGAATCATCCGTACAGATCGCTGCGCGGCGGGGCCGCACGGTGGACCATGGATCGGGCGTGGACATATCACGTCCGCGCCCGATCCCACCGTGAGGAGACCTCCTTGCGCTCAGCCTTCAGTCCTCGCCGGTACCTGATGTGCCCACCCACGTACTTCAAGGTCACCTACTCCATCAACCCCTGGATGGACCCCTCCAAGCCAGTGGATCTGCCACTGGCTCTCGCGCAGTGGGAGGACCTGCGCGACCGCTACCGCGCCCTCGGCCACACCGTCGAGGTCCTGGCGCCGCGGCCCGACCTGCCGGACATGGTCTTCGCGGCGAACGGCGCGACCGTCGTGGACGGGCGTGTGCTGGGCGCCCGGTTCGCCCACCCGGAGCGCACGGCCGAGGCCGCCGTACACCGGGAGTGGTTCCGCTCCCACGGCTGGACCGAGGTCCAGGATCCCGTGCACATCAACGAGGGCGAGGGCGACTTCGCCGTCACCGACTCCTGGCTGCTGGCCGGGCGCGGCTTCCGCAGCAGCCCGCTGTCCCACCCGGAGGCACAGGAGTTCTTCGGGCGCCCGGTGATCGGTCTGGATCTGGTGGACCCCCGCTACTACCACCTCGATACGGCACTGTGCGTGCTCGGCGGAGAGGACGTCATGTACTACCCGGCCGCCTTCTCCCCCGGCAGCCGGGCCGTCCTCGAGCGGCTCTTCCCCGACGCCGTCATCGCCCGGGAGCGGGACGCCGCGTCGTTCGGTCTGAACGCGGTCTCCGACGGCCACCACGTGCTGCTGCCCCAAGCGGCGCTGGGCCTTTTCGAACCTCTGCGGGAGCGCGGCTACGAGCCGATCGGGATGGACCTCTCGGAGCTCCTGAAGGGTGGCGGCAGCGTCAAGTGCTGCACGATGGAGCTGCGTTCGGCCTAGCGACCGGGAGCGATTTGCCTCGCGCCGCTGCTGCGGGCGGCCGGGACCGGGGTCTCCCCGCGGGAGGACGGCCACCCTTCCGGGCCGCGCCGAGGCCCCGCGGGGGACGGCCGTGGGGCGGGGGGCAGGCGTTCCCGGGGGCGGTGTCACAGGGAGCGCGCGCCGAGCGGTGTCCCAGCGAAAGGTGTCATGCCGGGACGCTCCCGGGCCGGCGCCGAGCGGACGGTGCGCGCGCCGGCGGCTCGGCGCGCCCGTCTACTCCTCCTCCGGCCCGTCCGGTGGCGGCCACGCGCCGCCCCAGTCCACATCCCGTGCGGCGCGGTAGAGCGGACCCCGGCGCTTGGTCACCGTCGTACGGTGCAGCAGCCCGTCCGAGGCGCAGAGGTCCAGGAGAACTTGGCCCTTGCGCAGCTGGGGGCGGCGTACCACCCGGTTGTCCGCGGTCGCCGGGGGAAAGCGCACCGCCGCCACATAGCTGAACTTCTCGTCCTCGTACGGCAGCGAGCCGCCCTTCACCTGGCGGTGGAGCGAGGAGCGGCCCACCCGGGCCGCGAAGTGGCACCAGTCCGCGCCCGGCTCGATCGGGCACGCGTCGCTGTGGGGGCAGGGCGCCACCACCCGTAGGCCGGCCGCGATCAGCCGGTCCCGGGCCTCGATGATCCGCAGATAGCCGTCCGGCGTGCCCGGCTCGATCAGCACCACGGCCTGCGCCGCGCGCGCCGCCTCGTCGACCACCGCGTGCCGGTCCGTGCCGGTCAGTTCACCCAGCACATACGAGACGGTGACCAGGTCGGTGTCATCGGACAGTGCCGGCCCGCCGCCGATCGTCCGGCGGTGCCACCGCACGTTCCGCATCGCCGGATGCCCGGAGTCCTCCGCCAGCTGCCTGCCGACCGTGAGTGCGGGCTCCGACCAGTCCAGGACCGTCGTCCGGCGCTCCCCCTCCGGCCAGGTCGCGGCCACCGCCCAGGTGGCCGCACCGGTGCCGCCGCCCACATCCGCATGGCTCGCCGGGGACCACTCCGGCACCAGCTCCCGGAAGGCGCCGAGGGCGGACCGTACGGCCTCGAAGGTCGCGGGCATCCGGTACGCGGCGTACGCGGCGACATCGGAGCGGTCGCGCAGCACCGGCGCGTCGGTGGGGGTGCGTCCCCGGTAGTCGGCGATGAGCCGCTCGACGGCCCGGGCGGCCTGTCGCGGCGGCAGCCCGTCCAGCAGCCGCGCGAGCGCCGTCCGCAGCGCCTCGGGCACGGCGGCACTGGTGGGAAAGGGGTCGGGGGCGTGCATTCGAGGGAGTCTAGGCGGTCTCCGTGGTCCGGGCGCATCCGCGGGCAGCCGCCCGGCGAACCCGCGGAACGTACTCGCGGAACGTAGTCTGCGTGGCGAAACACCGGGCAGACCCGGACCGGTTCCCGACCGCACGGGTTCCCGACGGACGGCCCCAAGGTATCGGCCCGACGCGACCCCGCCCGGCCCGATCGGCTCGGCCCGATCAGCCGGCCCCGGCCCCGTCTCCGGCCCGATCGGCCCGGCTCGCTCAGCCGGGCTTGCTCAGCGCAGCCCGATCCGCCCGGCCCGGCTCAGCCCGGTCCCGTCCCCGGGCCCGCTCAGCGCAGGCTCACTCAGCAAAGCCCGACCGGACCGGCCCGATCAGCCGGGCCCCGGCCCCGTCCCCGGCCCGATCAGGAAGACCTGGTCGCGCTTCCCCGTGCAGGGCTCTCGGACCGCTTCCGCCGAGGCCGTCGTGTCGTCGCCGCGGATGCCCACGCACAGGTCGGTGCCCGACGCGAGGCGCAGCCGGTAGCCCTCGGAGGCGGACGCTCCGACCGGTTCGATCCGGAAGTGCTGGGCGGGTCTGCCGGCGGAGCAGTCGTCCCAGGGCTCCAGCGTGTCCTTGAGGGGGCCGCCGGCCACGACGGTGAGGCAGCCGACGCCCAACTCGGGGTGATGCCACTGGATGGAGTACAGCCCGTCACCGAGCGGCTTCAGATAGGTGCGGGGCGGGGTGGCCTGCGCGCAGGGGCGCTGGACGGCGATGGCGCGGTGGGATTCGCGGCCCGAGCGGTCGCGCCCCTCGGTCATGCAGAGATCAGGCGTACGGACCGGGCGGATGCGGGTGAAGCCCGCCGCGGGGGCGAACCCCGGTGCGTGTGCGGGACCGGGGTCGGGCGTGGCGGTGGGAGGGGCGATGGAGGGCGAGGAGGTTCCGCCGACCGGCCCGGTACGCGCCTCCTGGGCCCCGGACCCGGTACGTGCCGCAGATCCCTGCCCCGTACGTGCCCGCTGGTCCCCCGGCCCGTCGGGCAGCAGCATCCACGCCCCCGCGGCCAGCACGACGGCCGTGCCCAGGGCGGCGAGCAGAACCGGTGCCGGCTTCGGGCGCACGGATCGGGAGGGCGCCGCGGTGGCACCGTCGGCGGACATCCCCTCGGCCACCCGTACCGCCCCGGGGCCGGCGTCCGCGAGCGTCGCCTCCGACGCGTGTACGCCACCGGCGTCGAGTCGTTCCCTCGCCGCCAGCCAGGCGTCGAGCCGGGCTCCGTCCCCGCAGGCCCGGACGAGGGCGGCCACCAGCTCCCCGCGCGGCAGGGTCTGCCGCCGCAGGACGTCGGCGACCGTACTGCGGGCCAGTACGTCCCCGTGCCCGGCCGCCCGTTCCTCCAACTGACGGAAGGTGAGCCCCGACCGCTCCTTCAACGACCGCAGCATGGCGACGAACTCCGCCGCATCACGTGCCTCGTCCGGCCGTAACTCCCCCGGCTGCCTCATGGCGCCATTCTCGGTCCCGCCACTCCCGGGGGCAATTGCCAATCCCGCCATCCGCCCCCGACGAACGACCGTCTCCGCCCGCAACCCCGCAACGCCCTGCCCGCAGCCGCGCCCCGCATGCTCCCGGGCCCCGGATCCCGCTGCTGTCCGGACACCTTGACGTCAGTGGTTCCCGGACTGTTCCCGACGCCGGCCGTTCAACCGTCCCGCCGTCCCGCCGCGGCGGACCGTGCCGCGCGGGCGAGGTGGGTCGCGGCGGCCGCCCGCGGGGTGTTGTCGGCGGGTCGCCGGCGCGGATGGACGGTGTTGGCGAGCAGCACCAGAAAGGTGTCCGTGGCCCGGTCCAGTACCAGGCTCGTGCCGGTGAAGCCCGTGTGCCCGGCGGCGCCCCGTCCGGCCAGCTCGCCCATGAACCACGGCTGGTCCACCGCGAAGCCCAGCCCCGGCGGGGCCAGCAGCGCGTCCACCGACGCGGGGGCCAGGATGCGCGTGCCGCCGTACGCGCCGTCGTTCAGCAGGGCCCGGCACAGTACGGCCAGATCCCACGCCGTGGAGAAGAGACCGGCGTGGCCCGCGACGCCGCCCAGTGCATGGGCGTTCTCGTCGTGCACCTCGCCGCGCAGCATGCCCCGGTCGAGTTTGGCCCACGGCCGTCGCTGGTCCTCCGTCGCGGCCGCCACCCCGGCCGCGCCGGGCGGTGCGAACTCCGTCTCGGTCATCCCGAGCGGACCCGTGATGCCCTCCCGGACGAGCTCGTCCAGCGGTGCGCCCCCGGTCCTCTCCAGCACCACCTGGAGGGCGACCGGATTGAGGTCCGAGTAGAGGTGCCCGGACCCGGGGGCGGTGACCGGCGTGTCCTCCCACAGCATCGCCAGCTGCGCCGTGCGGCCCCGGCGTGTGTAAAAGGGGAGTTCGGGGCGCAGGCCCGAGGTGTGGGTGAGCAGCTGCCGTACGGTCACGCCCTCCTTGCCCGCGGCGGCGAACTCCGGCACATACGCGGCCACCGGCCGCTCCAGGTCCAGGGCGCCCCGCTCCACCTGCTGCACCGCCACGACGGCGGTGCAGAGCTTCGTCAGCGAGGCCAGGTCGAAGAGGGTGCCGGTGCGCATCGGCACGCGCTGCTCGCTCGGCAGCTCGACGCCGCGGTCGCCGGTCTCGTCGTACGCGGCGTAGCGCACGGCCCAGCCGACCGCCTGTTCGACGGCGACGACCGGCCCCCGTCCGGCGAGCACGACCGCGCCCGCGCACCACGGGTGTTCCCCTTCGGGGAGCCGCCGTACCTCGCGGACGAGCAGTTGCAGCTCCGCCGCGTCGAGACCTGCCCGCGCCGGGGTTCCGGCGTGCAGTGTCGGGGTGCTCAGTGCTCCACTCCCTCCTCGCGCTCCCCGTTGTCCGGCCCGTCCGTCGTCTCCGGCCCGGCGAGGTGCTCCCGGTGCTGCCAGGGGCGGCTCAGCCCCAGGAAGCAGACCACAGCCGCCAGCGCGCAGCCCACCTGGACGAGCGCCATGGGCACCGCCGTGTCCTCACCCGCGACGCCCACCAGCGGCGAGGCGATGGCCCCGATGAGGAAGGAGGCGGTGCCGAGCAGCGCGGAGGCGGAACCCGCGGCGTGCGGGGTTCGCATCAGCGCCTGCGCGTTGGTGTTCGGCATCGTCAGGCCCATCGCCGCCATCAGGACGAACAGCCCCGCGGCGATCGGAGCCAGCCCGACCGCGCCGAACACCCCCGAGGCCATCAGCAGCAGCGCCACCGCCGCCGCCATGATCACCGCGAGTCCGGCGGACAGCGCCTTGTCGAGGCTGACCCGGCCCACGAGCACCTTGCCGTTGAGCTGGCCCACCGCGACCAGGCCGATCGAGTTGAGGCCGAAGAGCAGGCCGTACGTCTGCGGCGAGGCGCCGTAGATCTCCTGGACGACGAACGGCGAGGCGGAGACATAGGCGAAGAGCGCCGCGAAGGCGAAGCCGCCCGCGAGCATGTAGCCGGTGAACACCCGGTCGGCCAGCAGCCCGCGCATGGTCCGCAGTGCCGCCCCGAGCCCTCCGCTCTGCCGCCGCTCCGGCGGCAGGGTCTCCCGGAGACCGCGGACGACCACCAGGGTGAGCAGCAGGCCGATGGCCGTCAGGGTGTAGAAGACACCACGCCAGTCCGTGATCTGCAGCACCTGGCCCCCGATGAGAGGGGCGACGACCGGGGCGACGCCCGAGATCAGCATCAGTGTGGAGAAGAACCGGGCCATCGCGACACCGTCGTACAGGTCGCGGACGACCGCCCGTGCGATCACGATGCCGGCGGCTCCGGCCAGCCCCTGCAACAGCCGGAAGGAGATGAGGATTTCGGCGGTGGACGCGAAGGCGCACGCGGCGGTGGCGAGGACGTACATCACCATGCCGGCGATGAGCGGGCGGCGGCGGCCCCACCGGTCACTCATCGGGCCGACGACCAGCTGGCCCAGCGCCATGCCCGCGAGACAGGCGGTCAGCGTCAGTTGGACGGTCGCGGCGGGGCTGTGCAGCGCCTCGGTGACGTCGGGCAGGGCCGGGAGGTACATGTCCATGGACAGCGGCGGCAGAGCCGTCAGCCCGCCGAGGACGAGGGTGATGACCAGCGCCGCGGGACCTCCCGGCCGTCCGCCGTGGGGGACGCTCCCGGCGGCGGGGCCGGACTGCTGCAGGGGGATCTGCTCCGGTCGGATCGGGCCGGTCTCCGGCATACGGCTCTCCACGTTTCGTTGAATCCTTACCATGCTCTCAGCAATGACGACTGGTCGATATCGGCTGGGGGCCGCTGTGCGAGACGATCGGGTGCGCTGGGGAATCCTGGGGACGGGCGGTATCGCGTCGTCCTTCACCGCTCAACTGCTGGAGTTGCCGGACGCCGAGGTGGTAGCGGTCGGCTCGCGCAACCTCGCCACGGCCATGGGGTTCGCCGAACGGTTCGGCATATCGCGGGCGTACGGGAGCTGGGCGGAGCTCGCCGCGGACGAGGGCGTGGACGTGGTGTACGTCGCCGTCCCGCACTCCGCGCACCGCGCCGCGGCCGGGCTGTGCCTGGAGGCGGGCCGGGCGGTGCTGTGCGAGAAGGCGTTCACGCTCAACGCCCGCGAGGCGGTCGAGCTGGTGGAACTGGCGCGCGAGCGCCGCCGCTTCATGATGGAAGCGATGTGGAGCTACTGCAACCCGGTGATGCGCCGCATGGTGGAGCTCGTACGGGACGGGGCGATCGGCGAGGTCCGCACGGTCCACGCCGACTACGGGCTGCCCGGGCCGTACGACCCCACGCACCGGCTGCGCGACCCGGCACAGGGCGGCGGCGCGACCCTCGATCTGGGTGTCTATCCGGTGGCCCTGGCCCACTTGGTCCTCGGTGAGCCGTCGGAGGTACAGGGACGGGCGGAGCTCACACCGGAGGGGGTCGACGCGAACACCGGCATGCTGCTGGGCTGGGACTCCGGCGCGGTGGCGCTGCTGAGCTGCTCGATCACCGCGGATACGCCGATGACGGCGGCGGTGACCGGGTCGGCGGGCCGTATCGAGTTCCCGCGCGGCTTCTTCTACCCCGAGCGGTTCGTGCTGCACCGGCCGGGGCGTGAGGCGGAGGAGATCGCCCTGGAGGGCCGCCGGAACAGTCTGCGGCACGAGGCGATGGAGGTGATGCGCTGCCTGCGGGCGGGCGAGACGGAGTCGCCGCTGGTGCCGCTGGACGGCAGCCTCGCCGTGATGCGCACGCTGGACGCGGTCCGCGACCGTATCGGTGTGCGGTATCCCGGAGAGGAGTAAGGCCCCGTCCGGCCCCGGCCCGTCGGCCGTTGGGCCCCTGGTGACCCGGCCCGGGGAAGGGGCGGCTCGCGGCTTCGGGACGGCGCCTGCGCCTGATCGAGTGAGGCCCCCGTGTTGCCGGGGAGGACGGGAGTGAGGGGGCGCGCCTCCGTGCGAGGCTCGAAGCGTGATCGAGCCCGAAACGGAGGCAATCATGCCGTGTGTCGATGGGGCGGCGGACGGTCGGGGACACGGGTTCGGTGCCGGGCGCGCCCTGCGGGTGCCGGTGCCGGCCGTTGTGCTGGCCCTGGCCTGCGGCTGCGCGGGAGGTTCCGCTTCGGCCCCGGGTGACGAGCCGTCGGGGAGCCCTGTCGCGACGGTTTCCCCGGGGTCCTCCGGCGCCGGTTCGCCCAACGAGATCAACTTTCCCAGGGTTTCTGTGGGCGAGTCCTCCGACGCCACGGTCGAGGCACGCAACGCGACCGGCAAACCGTGGATGGACGCGTCGGCGAATCTCGCCGGCTCCGCGTCCGGGCCGGACGGGGAACGGCCGTCGGACCGGGACCGGACGGCGGGCAGGGACGGGACGACGGGCGGGAAGGGGCCGGCAGACGGGGACCGGCCGGCGGTCGCCCGCGCCGCGGAGCGGTCCACGTACCGGATCGTCGAGGACGGGTGCCGGGGCAAGGACGTACCGCGCGGCGGGTCGTGCCTGATCACCATGCGCTTCACTCGCGGAACGGGCGCCGCCCGGGTCGACTTGCTCATCGAGACCGACGCGGGAACCTTTCGGACATCCATCAAGGCTTCGGCGGCGACCACCTCGTCACCACGGCCGCCCACCGCCACGCCCTCCGCGACCCGGGACTCGACCCCGACGCTCACCCCCACGGCAGGACCGACGTCCCCCCTCCCGGCCACACCGACCACGTCGCCCCCGGCGGACATCACCACTCCCGCCGACCCCGGCATCACCGAGCCGCCGCCGGACCCGGGAGTCACCTGACGTCCCCGTCAAGGCCTTATGACGTACCCCATACGTGGACACGGATGCTGTCGTCGTCCCGGAGCACGAAAGTCGGGGACCGCTTTCCCTGAGACGACTCGGGAACCAGGAAATACTGCGCCTTGGATTTGGCGAGAATACGGAATCCCGTACAGGTGTAGCGATACGGGTCGTGCCCGGCTCCGAATTTCCGGCAGCCGCCCGGGGCATGCGGAAGGGGCTGCCGGGAATGGATCATGATCGGGGTCATTCGGCTGAAGCCCTCCACCGTGTCCTGGCTGGCCTCCGCTCTCCCCGCCAGATCCGCGTACCGCGCCATGTCGAAGAACACGACCATCGCCACCAGCGCGACGAGCAGACCGTTCGCGACGGCCCGGAGCCGTTCACGGCGACGGCTGGAACCGCGGCGCAGATACAGGGCGAGCACCACCAGAATCGCGCCCAGGGCCACGATGAGCGGGGGAAGCAGGGCCCGCGGCCAGCCGGGGGCGAGGCGCAGCAGTACCGCCTCCTGCCACCAGCGCGGCCGGAGAAAAACCGGAAATCCCAGAAGGAGCAGGACAATGCCCGCGGCGGTGAGCCCCCAGAAGACCTGACGCCGCAGATCCTCCATTCCGCGCAGGGAGAGCCGGCTGTCCAGAAAGGCGAACAGAAGCAGGCCGGAGAGTCCCAGGAACATGAGGATGAGCAGCGGGAGGAAGATCGCTGTGGGGCTTCCCAGGACATGGTCCTGCGGGGAGAGTTGCAAGTCGCCGACCCGGACGCCGAAATAGGCGTAATAGGCGCTCCGGTACGTGCTGCCGAAGTAGTACAGCAGCGCGAACACGACCGTCCCAGGGGTTACCACATAGGCGGCCTTCTCCAGGAACGACTTGCCTTTGGGTGGCCCCTCGCCCGGATCGCTCCGTCGAGCGGGAACGCGCGCCGTCACGTGAGGTCCAACCCTTCCCTGCCTCGGTTCCGACCGAATGCCTGTCAGGGTCCCGTGGCGCGGTGCGCCGGGCGGGCGCCCTACCCCGCGTGACCTGCGGCAGCGACGGCGCAGCGGCGTACGGCACCCGCTTCGCTGTCGGTAGGGGAACGCTAACCCGCCGCCCCCGGCCCCGCCAGCCGGGCACCTCCGAACGCCGTGCTGCCATACGGGCGATGGGCCGACGGCACCCCCTGCGACGGCCACAGGCCCCCGCAGGGGCCCACGGCCGTGCCGGCGCCTCTCAGCGCATCTCCGTGGGGGTCGGTGGCAGGTCAGTGGGCGTCAGGCCGGCTTGAGGCCCGGCGATCCCGCCTCGCTGACGAACGAGGCCGCTGTCGTCAGCGGTGCTCCCGGTGTGGTGACCGCCTGGACCGTCTTGAAGTCCGCGCGGACGGCGTCCGTGCCCAGCGTGGCCGTCACATAGCCGCGGCGGCCGTTGTACCACTTCATATGGGGGTTCGCCGCCATGTACGTCGACCAGTTGGCGGGCTTGTCGGCGCCGTCCTTGCCGCTGGCGATCGATGTGGTGACCAGCTCCGTGCCGACCGTGGGGGAGTCCGGGTCGTCGAAGTCCCGCTTGATGTCCAGTCCGTAGCTCACATGGACGTCCCCGGTGAGGACGAGGAGGTTGTCGACCCCCGCCGCCTCCGCTCCCGCCAGCACCCGTGCGCGCGAGGCCGGGTAGCCGTCCCAGGAGTCCATGCTCAGCTTGTAGTCCTCGGCGGTGGTGCTGCGGCGCCGGGCGAAGGTGACCTGTTGCGGAACGACGTTCCACAGGGCGTCCGAGCCACGCCAGCCGTCGATCAGCCAGCGCTCCTGCGTGGCGCCGGTCAGGGTGCGCGACGGGTCCTCGGACTCCGGGCCGGGGACCTTCCAGCCGTCGCCGTAGGCCTGGTCCGAGCGGTACTGGCGGGTGTCGAGGATGTCGAACTGGGCGAGCCGGCCGAACGTCAGGCGCCGGTAGAGCCGCATGTCGGGGCCGTTCGGCTGCTGCGGCCGGCGCAGCGGCTGGTTCTCCCAGTACGCGCGGTAGGCGGCCGCCCGGCGGACCAGGAACTCCTCCGGCGGGGCCTGGTTCTCGGAGATCTCGTCCGCGTAGTTGTTCTCGGTCTCGTGGTCGTCCCAGGTGACGACGAAGGGGTGCGCGGCGTGTGCCGCCATCAGGTCCGGGTCGGTCTTGTAGAGGGCGTAGCGCAGCCGGTAGTCCTCGAGGGTGACCGTCTCGCGGTTGTAGTGGGCGGGGAGCGTGCGGTCGGTGTACGCGCGGGTGCCGCCGGCCGCGTCGACCGCGTACTCGTAGATGTAGTCGCCGAGGTGGAAGACGACATCGAGGTCCTCGCCCGCGAGGTGTTCGTACGCGGTGAAGTAGCCGTCGTGATAGGCCTGGCAGGAGACGGCGGCGAGGCGCAGCTCGTTCAGCCGGGCGCCGGTCGAGGGCGCGGTACGGGTGCGGCCGACCGGGCTGATCCACTGGCCCGCCCGGAAGCGGTAGTAGAGGACACGGTCGGCATCGAGACCGTCGGCCTCGACGTGCACGGTGTGGTTGAACTCGGGGTGGGCGGTGGCACTGCCGCGCCGGACGACGCGAGTGAAGCGCTCGTCGCGGGCTATCTCCCACTGGACGGCGATACGGGCGCCCGGCAGGCCGCCGCCGGTCTCGTACGGCTTGGGGGCGAGCCGGGTCCACAGCACGACGGAGCCGGGCTGCGGGTCACCGGAGGCGACCCCGAGGGTGAACGGGTCGTCGGTGATCGCCTTGCGGGCGTCGGCCTCGGCGGCCTCGGCGCTGCCCGGCAGATTGGTGGCGAAGGCGAGCGCGGCGGCGGCTCCGGTGACGGTGAGGAAGCGACGCCGGCCCAGGTGTGCGGCGGCGGCCCGAAGCTCCTGCTGATGCTGGTATGTCATCTGCCCCTCCCCTGACGGGTGTTGTCCCTGGGAATTGCAGTGACGGGGAACGGCGATGTGTTGTCGCGAGCACAACACACACATGGCGAGTCGATGAGCTTCGCGTCCTGATGGGACTTTCGGGGGCAATCCGTCGACGCCGCTCACTCCGCGGCCGGGGACGGAGAGCCCAACGGCGCGCCGAGGGGCCGCCCAAGCCCTCGCCGGGCCGACGCCCCCCGGGCAGCGGACCTCCACGCCGATGACGCGGTCGCGCTGGGGACGGTGGTGGACGCTGCGGCTACGGCCGGACTGTACTGCATACGGAGTCCCTGCCACGCCGGAGGCGAAGTCCGGTACGCGACGGTGGCGACGACCCCCGTGCCGTACACCGCGCGTGGCTGAGTTCGACCATTTGGCGGGCTATTTCGACTGATCGGGGCAATCCACGCACCAAGCCGCTTGTCGGGCGTTACCTTGCCGCTCATGCTCTCCAGGCACAACCCGCCGGAGCCCTCCCCGGAGGCGCGTCCGCCGGCTGCACCCACCCCCACGCCCCAGCCGTCCGGCGAGTCCGTGGTCTGGCCACCGCCCGCCCCGGGCGATCTCCTCGCAGAACAGTGCGCGGACTCCCTCCCCGAGCCGGAACCGCACGGGCTCCCGCCCCAGTTCGCCCCACCGGACGTACCGACAGCCGCTCTGGCCGAGGGCACCCCGGAGGCAGAGGCGGAGGCGGGGCCGGGCCCCGTGTCCGCCGCTGTCTCCGGTCCTCGACCGGCCGCCCCCGCGTCCGCGGCGCGACCGGCATCCCTCACGTCCGCGGCGCGACCTGCTGCCCTGTCACCCGGCTCCGGGATCCGACCGACGGCCTCCGCCGCTGCCCCTTCCTCCGCCTCCGGGACACGAC
>NZ_JBQQBW010000004.1:0-163990 GCF_052245415.1 Streptomyces sp. 8N706
CCGCCGACGCAGCCCGCTCCCACCCCCTCCCGCCGGCGGAGCTACGGGCCCGAGGCAAGCCCGCACCCGGACGACGTGCGACCCTGCCTCCCGCCCGGCTGGGCGCACCCACTGCGCACGCTCCTGGCCGGAATGGATCACGTCCCTGAGGGCGCACAAGCATGCCGTGCGCGGCAGCCCGAGCCCCACGGACATCCCTCCTGGACGGGAGGGGACGGGGCGAACCCCACGGACACGGGCGTGAACGAACTGCCGCCGACCTCGCCCCCGGGGCGGGAAAGGAAGGGGACGGGGCCGTAGGGGTGGGGGTTCTGGAACGTGGGCCCCCATGCCGAAGGCCAGGGGAGTGTGCGTGGGCCGCCAGGCCCGTAAAGAGAGGTTCCAGAGCCCCCGCCCCGAAGGGCCCGGCCCCGGAACCACAGCGTGCCGCACCCGGAGAACCCACCGCACCCCGAAGCACCACACCCCGCCGCACCCCGAGGCACCCACCCCGCGCACACCGGGCAGCCCGCCGACGGAACATCGCGGAGCGGCCCGCCCGGCGAGGGCTGATCGGCCCCGCCCGCGCGGGGGCAGAGCCCCGCCCCGCGAGGGCTACGCCGCCTGCCCCTGCGCGTCCATGCGCGCCGAGAACTCCCGCACCACCGCCTCGTTGCGGAACGGTTCCAGCCGGTGCTGCAGGTCCTCCAAATACTCCGCCCCCCGGTTCGACCGCAGACCCGCCAACAGATCCAGCGCCTGCGTCCCCGTATGGCAGGCCTGTTCGATCTCCCTCTGCTGCACCTGCGCCGACGCCAGCAGCACCAGGTCGATCGCCCGTCGCCGCACCCGTGGCTCCGGATGGCCGGCCAGGGCTTCCTCAGCCCGTCTGCGCGCGGGCTCCGCCTGCCCCAGGTCGCGGTGGCAGTGGGCCAACTCATCGGCCAGATAGGCGTGGTCGAAGTGGGCGATCCACACGGGATCGTCACCCGACGCCGAGCCGGGCCCCGAGCCGCCCGCCGGTCCGGCTCCCGGTCCGGCCCCCGGGACGAGATCCCCCGCCCGTTCCATCGCCGCAACCGCCTGTCCCGCCACGACCTGGAACGCCCTGCCGTCCCCCATCAGCGCATGCCCCCGCGCCTCCGCGGCGAAGAACATCGCCTCGGCCCGTGGCGTCACCCGTCCCCGCGCCCCCTCCTGCGCGGCCCGCGCCAACTGCGCGATCTCCCGCGGATTGCCCAGGGTCGCGGCCAAATGGCTCATACCGGCCGCCAGCACATAGCCGCCGTACCCCCGGTCCCCTGCCGCCTGGGCGAGCCGGAGCGCCTGGATGTAGTACCGCTGGGCGAGCCCCGGCTGCCCGGTGTCGACCGCCATATAGCCCGCCAGCTCGGTCAACCGGGCGACAGCCGCGAAGAGTTCACGCCCGACGGATTCGCGGTAGGAACCGCCCAAAAGCCCCGACACCACGCTGTTGAGGTAGTGGACGACCACCGGCCGTACGCGCCCGCTGCCGAACCGGTGGTCCAGGTCGACGAGCGCATCCGTCATGGCGCGTACGGCCTCGACGTCGGCGAGCCCCACCCGCGCCCCGGCCGTCCGCGCCACCTGTGCATCCACACCCGTGATGAGCCAGTCGCGGCTCGGCTCGACGAGCGCCGAGGCGGCAACCGTCGCCCCGCTCAGGAAGTCACGACGCCCGACGTCGCTGCGCCACAGCTCGCAGACCTGCTCGATCGCTCCCAGGACCGTGGGGGCGAACTGCAGGCCGACACCCGAGGCGAGGTTCTTGCCGTTCGCCATCCCGATCTCGTCGATGGTGACCGTACGCCCGAGCTTGCGTCCCAGCGCCTCGGCGATGATCGCGGGGGCGCGGCCCCGCGGCTGCTGCCCGCGCAGCCACCGGGCTACGGAGGTCTTGTCGTAGCGCAGGTCGAGCCCGTGCTCGGCACCGCACATATTGACTCTGCGGGCCAGACCGGCGTTGGAGCAGGCGGCCTCCTGAATGAGCCCCTGCAATCGTTCGTTGGGCTGACGCGCTACGAGTGGCCTGGCGGCCATGGCACTACCCCCTTGGTCGACGCAAGTGTTCTCTGCCCAGCCCGTATGCTGCGAATTCGTGCTATTTCTGCTGTTCGATGTCTTCGCGGACCTGGTTCTTCGGTTCGCTCGCTCGGTGCTCTTCCTGGGCATCCGGGCGATGAGGCAGAGGGCTTCCGGATGACTCGTGCGTGATGTGCCGCCCTACGGACTACCCGGTCCGCGCAGCCGTTCGCCCGCGCGCCCCCACCCATGCACCCATGCGCCCCACGTGCCAAAACGATGCTCCTCCGGCAACGTGCCCCGCCCCGTAACCCTTGGTCACAAGGGGAGTTGTGTTCCTTGTGGAAGAGACCATTGGAGTGACCGGCACTGATACCCCCCAGATCCCCCAGCAGCGCGGAACCCAGCTGCTCGACACCGCGGTGCGCTACGCGGAGGAGCGGCACTGGGACGTGTTCCCCGGCACATGGCTCAGGGCCGAGGACGGCGTCGAGCGCTGCTCCTGCGAGGCCACCGAATGCCCGGCGCCGGGAGCGCATCCGACCCGGACCGACTGGGCGGGCCAGGCGACGGGGAGTGCGACCGCGGCCCGGCGCCTGTGGGCCAAGCAACCACGGGCGGCGATCCTGCTGCCGACAGGGCGCACCTTCGACGTACTGGAGGTGTCGGAGACGGCGGGGTGCCTCGCCCTGGCCCGGATGGAGCGGATGGCCGTGCCGCTCGGGCCCATCGCCTGCACCCCGGACCGGCGCATGCTCTTCTTCGTCCTCCCCGGCGCGGCGGCCAAGGTCATGGATCTCGTACGGAAGCTGGGCCTGCCGCCGCAGACCCTGGACCTGGTCGCGCGGGGCGAGGGCGACTACGTGGCAGCGCCGCCGACACGCTTCGGCTCGCGGGGCCCGGTGCAGTGGGCACGGCGGCCGACGGCCGCGAACCGCTGGCTGCCCGACGTGGAGGAGCTGATCAGTCCGCTGGTGTACGCGTGCGGGCGGGAGGCCGCGGCGACCCGCGGCCGCTGACAGGTCCACGGCGTCCATGTCACTCCCCGGGGAGCCGGCAGCGCGGCCCGCCTCCCGGGGCGAGGCCGGCAGCACGGCACGCGTTCCTGGGACGAGGGCCCGACTGCACGGCCCGCGTCCTGGCATGAGGGCCCCGCAGCACGGCCCGTCCTGGCGTGAAGGCCCCGCCCCTCGCCCCCGGAGGCCGACGTCCGCCCGCGTCCAGCCCCTGGGACGCAAGGGGGTGACACGGGCATTCCCCCCGCCCGTATCGTGAGCGGCGGACGGGGGCGTGGTGCGCCCCTGCGGGGACGTCGAAAGGCACCACAGATGGCAACGCAGCCGGAACATACCGACGACCGGACGGAAGCCGCGTCCGCTACGGGAACGGGGGCGGCCGGGCACGCCGGAACAGCCGCGGCCGGGGCCGCCGGAGACCCAGGGGCCGGGGCCACCGGTACGACAGGGGCCGGGCCCGCCGGAACCGCAGGGACCGAGACCGCCGGAACCGCCGCGACCCGGGCCCCCGGAACTGCCGGGACCGGGGCCGCCGGAACCGCAGGGGCGGCCGGGGAGCCCGCGGCGGCGCGGCCGCCCGCCGTACGCATCCAGGGGCTGTGGAAGCGCTTCGGTGAGCAGGTCGCCGTCGCGGGGATCGACTTGGACCTGCCCACGGGCCAGTTCGTCGGCCTGGTCGGCCCGAACGGAGCGGGCAAGACCACGACGCTGTCGATGGTGACCGGTCTGCTGCGGCCGGACTCCGGACGTGTCGAGATCGGTGGCCACGATGTGTGGCGGGACCCGGTCGAGGTCAAGGCGCGCATCGGTGTTCTGCCGGAGGGGTTGCGCCTCTTCGAGCGCCTCTCCGGCCGGGAACTCCTGGCCTACACCGGGCGGCTGCGGGGGCTGCCCGGCCAGGAGGTCGACAAGCGGGCCGCCCAGCTGCTGGACGTCCTCGACCTCTCCGGTGCACAGCACAAGCTCGTCGTCGACTACTCGACGGGTATGCGGAAGAAGATCGGGCTCGCTTCCGCCCTGCTGCACAACCCCGCTGTGCTGTTCCTGGACGAGCCCTTCGAGGGCGTGGACCCGGTGTCGGCGCAGACGATCCGCGGGGTGCTGGAGCGCTATACGGCCTCGGGCGCGACCGTGGTGTTCTCCAGCCATGTGATGGAGCTGGTGGAAAGCCTCTGCGACTGGGTGGCGGTGATGGCGGCGGGACGGATCCGCGCACAGGGCACGCTGGCGGAGGTGCGCGGCAACGCAGCGTCGTTGCAGGCGTCCTTCCTGGAGCTGGTCGGCGCGAACGGCCGCGCGACCGGCCAGGACCTGGACTGGCTCGGCGGCGCCCGATGAGCACCGACACCTCGCCCGCTGTCTCCGCCTCCCTCTCCCCCTCGCCCCACACCTCCCCCGCTGCGTCCCTCACCGCGGTCTTCCTCCGGCTGAAGCTGTCGCTGCTCCGCAACGGGCTGCGTCAGTCATCGGGCCGTACGGCCGCCTATGTGGCCTCGATCGTGGTGACCCTGCTGTTCGCGGCGCTCCAACTGCTCGGGCTGATCGTGCTGCGCGGCACCGCGCACGCACCGGCGGTGGTCGTCACCATCACCGCGGTCATCGCCCTGGGCTGGACGGTCATGCCGCTGTTCTTCCCCAGCGGGGACGAGACCCTGGACCCCACGCGCCTCGTCATGCTGCCTCTGCGGCCGCGTCGGGTCGTCACCTCGCTCCTGGCCGCCTCGCTGATCGGAATCGGCCCGCTCTTCACCCTCACCCTGGCGGTCGGCTCGGTGATCGCCGTGGCCCATGGCGTGGCGGCCGTGGCGGCGGGCGTGGTCGCCGTACCCCTGGTGGTGCTGGTCTGCGTGGCCCTTGCGCGGGCGGTCGCGGCGGGCAACATCAGGCTGCTGACCAGCCGTAGGGGTCGCGACCTGGCACTGCTGAGCGGCCTGATCATCGCGGTCGGCGCGCAGTTCGTGAATCTGGGCGCGCAGAAGCTGGCCGCGCCGGACGGGCTGAGGGTGCTGGAGCCCGCGGCGGACGTGCTGCGCTGGGTGCCGCCGGCGGCGGCGGTGGACGCCGTACGGGCGGCGGGCGACGGCTCGTACGTCCAGGCCCTCGCCCAGCTTCTGTTGAACGTCGCGGCGCTCGTGCTGCTGCTTCTGTGGTGGCAGCGCAGCCTCGCTCAGCTGATGACCTCCCCCGACGGCTCGACACTCCAGGCGGCCACCCACGAGGAGAAGAAGGAGAGCCGGAGCGCGGGGCTGGCCCGGCTGCTGCCGACGGGCCGTACGGGCACGGTCATGCTGCGGACGCTGCAGTACGCGTGGCGGGACCCGAAGGCGCGGGCGTCATGGGCGTCATCGCTGGGCATCGGACTGCTGCTGCCGGTGGTGACGGCGGTGCAGGGCAACGGCAGCGTCTACACGGCGTGCTGGGCCTCGGGGCTGCTCGGTATGCAGATGTACAACCAGTTCGGGCAGGACACCTCGGCCTTCTGGATGGTGGCGCAGACCATCTCCTCGCCGCGCGACGCGTATCTCGAACTACGCGGCCGGGCCATGGCGTTGGGCGCTGTGGCGCTGCCGTATGTGACGCTGGTGGTCCTGGGCACGGCGGCGGTCATGGGGAAGTGGAGCGCGTTCCCCGAAACCCTGGGGCTCTCGTTCGGACTGCTCGGCGCGCTGCTGGCCACGGGCGCCCTGGCGTCGGCCCTGTTCCCGTACTCGATCCCGCAGGACAGTGGCTACAAGAACGTCGCGCCGGGGCAGGCGGGGCTGGCCTGGATCAGCATCCTGGGCGGGATGGTGGTCGGGGCGCTGCTGACGGCGCCGCTGATCGGGTCCCTGATCTGGCTGCATATGGCCGGGGCGCACGCCTGGCTGTGGCTCGTGCTGCCGGTGGGAGCGGCGTACGGGCTGGGACTGGCGGCGCTGGGCCTACGCCTGGCGGCGCCACGGACCGCGGCGAGACTCCCGGAGATCCTGACGGCGGTGAGCAAGGGCT
This sequence comes from Streptomyces sp. 8N706, assembly GCF_052245415.1. NCBI lineage: Bacteria > Bacillati > Actinomycetota > Actinomycetes > Kitasatosporales > Streptomycetaceae > Streptomyces > Streptomyces sp. 8N706. The sequence continues at coordinate 6,027 of NZ_JBQQBW010000004.1, forward strand.
GACGGGTCCCGGCGCGGGGGTGCGGGTTCCGGCGAGACTCCGCCCCCTCGCTCGCCGGGCCCTCGGACCTCTCAGGTTCACACCCGCCGGCCGGTCCCCTTCACTGGTCACAGATCATCAGGCCTCGTACGACACAGCAGCGATCAACCAGCTGCATCCAACGACCAACGAGCACCACGGGGGCACCGTGAACCGCAAGAAGAGCACCTTCGCCGTCGGTATCGCCGCAGCGATCTCCGCCCTGGCCTTCAGCCTCGGCGCACCGGTCGCTCAGGCGGCCCACGTCGGCGCGCAGGGCACCGTGGACTGTGACGGCTGGACGCACGCCAACAACCCGGACCACGGCATCGCCGGCTGCAAGAACAACACCGACCACCCGGTCACGTTCCGCGCGGAGATCGTGTGCGGTCTGGCACCGGATGTCTCCGGCCAGTGGGTGACCCTGGCTCCCGGGGAGTACAGCGAGTCCCAGGGCGTCTGCGCGATCTACAGCAGCGGTGTGGGCCGCGTGGGCTGGACCATCCAGTAAAGCCGGGCACCCTCAGCGCACTTCGCACCGAGGGGCCGGGACGCCGACATGAGTCCGCGTCCCGGCCCCTCGCCGTCCGCGGGCCCCACCGACTCCGGTCACCGGCCTACGGCCTGCGCGCCGTAGGCCGGTGGCATCCGCCGTACCACCAGCGCGCGTTCGAGGAGCCTGCCTCTCACGACCGGTCCGTGCCACCTCGGCGTATCACGTGCACCGGGCTTCGGCCCCGGGACGGGTGAGCTCCGGTGCAAGGGGAGTCGGTAGCAACAACGGAGGGGAACCGGCGCCAAGCCTCGGTCACCCCTGGTGGGCGGCTGACGGGTTTCGGACGCGGGACGGTTCCGTCGCGGTCACCGCGGCGACAGCAGGCGGTGACATCGGGGGCGCACCAGGGCGAGCACGCTGGTGAAGGGTGCGACCGGGGAGGCGATGCCGGGCAGCACCGGGCTGCTGCCCATGGGGAACGCCGGGAGCCTCTGGTGCGTTCACCGGGCATGGTGGGCACTGCGTGGCAGGTTACCGGGGGAGCCATGGGGGCGGGCGTTGCCTTGTTCCTCGCGGACCGCGTTCTGTTATGGATGGAGAGCCGGGGATGGGTCTACTGGCGCAAGCGCAAAGGCCTGTCGTCCATAGGCGTCGGCTTCATTCAGGAAGGTGATCCCGGCGCGCAGGCGGTCAAACGTGCCATGGCACAGGAGCGTGTGCGCAAGAACGTCAGACCGGCGGAAGACCCGCCCGTCCAGGTGGACCTGGAGGCGGGGGTGGTGCGTGTGTGCACCGAACACCACGGAAGAGGTGTGAGGGAGTCGCCCGAGCGGTCATCGGCTTGCCGCGACGGCGGAGCGGCGGGTGCGCCGCCGACCCTCGCGATCCGGCGTCGGACGTAGGCTCCGTTTCATGGGTGCGTTCTTGCCGCTCGCGCTCGGCCGGTCGACGACGCTGTCGGCGGGGAACGGCAGACCGCACCGTGCCGTGCGCCTGAGCGCCCTGGTTACGGCGCGCGGCGCATCGCCGCGTAGAGCACCCGCAGCGTCAGAACCGCGCTCACCGCCAGCAGGTTGTAGCCCAGCAGCGGAAAGAGCTCCAGGTGCTTGGTGACACGGGGGCCTTCGCCCGTGCCCAGAACCAGCATCAGGACGGCCATCAGTCCCGTACCCGCGGCGAGCAGGGTGACCAGGAGCTGGTGGACCAGACCCGAGACGAAGCGTCGGTCGCGGTCGTCCGCCAGCAGGCGTACCCGGGCGGAGAGACGCCCTTGTTCGAGGGACGCGGTGATGCGTTCGGCGCGGCGCGGCAGGCGGCGCAGCATCGGGAGGAGGGGCAGCAGCTCCTGAGCCACCGTACGGGCCAGGACCGCGCCGTCCATCGTCTCGGAGCCGGGGCCGGAACGGCTTTCGGAGGTGCCGGTCCAGGTCGCGTACGTACGGCCCGCATGCGCTGCGAGACGTCCCGCGGGCCCACCGGAGAGACGTTCCGTCACCAGCGCGGTCGCCACCCGGCGCGCTTCGCCCACCAGGTCGAAGCCCGGCGAGAGTCGGCTGAGCGTGCCCTCCAGGGTGGCCAGGGCCCGGAAGACGGCCGCGACCTCCGGCGGTACGGCCAGTCCGAAGCGGGCGAGCAGCCGGAAGAGAGCGGTGAACATCTCCGTGTCCGGCTGGCTCGACGGCCCCAGATGGCGGGCCATGAACCGCCCCAGCTCGCGCTCCAGGAGCAGCGCGTCGAGCGCCGGCCCGTCGTGGTGGTCCGGACGCGGCCCGAGGAGTTCGAGCAGGGCGTCGCACATCCCCGCCGAGTCGCCCCGGTCCACGGCCAGCAGCAGATACTGGATGGCGTCCCGTACGGTCGCGTCGATACGGCCGACCGATCCGAAGTCGAGCAGCCCGATACGTGCCTTCTCGACGCCGCCGTCCGCGAGCAGCAGCATGTTGCCGGGATGCGGGTCGGCGTGGAAGACGCCGTCGCGCATGATCTGGCGCAGCATGGCGCCCAGTACGGTACGGGCGAGGGCGTCCCGGTCCAGACCGCGGGCGTCGGCGTCGGCACCGGCGCGTTCGAGGGTCACCCCGTCCAGCCACTCCTGGACCATCACACGCGCCGAGGACAGCTGGTGATGGACGGCCGGTACGCGGACCGGGGCGTCCGGTGCCCGGCCGTCGCACGCCGCGGCCACCGCGTCCGCGTTACGGGCCTCGGTCCGGAAGTCCAGCTCCTCGCGGACCGCCACGGCGAAGCCGTCCGCCAAGTCCCGTAGACCCAGGCCCTGTACGGCACGAGCGTGGACATGCAGCCCCTGCGCCATCGCGAGGACGATGTCGAGGTCACGCTCGACGGACTCCCGGATGCCGGGTCGTTGGACCTTGACCACGACCGTCGAACCGTCGCGGAGCGTGGCCCGGTGCACCTGGGCGATGGATGCGGCGGCGAGCGGCTCGTGGTCGAAGTCGGCGAACACCTCGGCGACCGGCGCGCCCAGCTCCTCCCGCAGAACGGTCTCGACCTCGTGCCAGGCCGCCGGCGGCACATCGCTCTGCAGTCGGCTGAGTTCCTCGACGATGTGCGGGGGCAGCAGGTCGCGGCGGGTGGAGAGGACTTGGCCGAGCTTGATGAACGTGCCGCCGCACTCCTCCAGCGCGAGGCGGAGCGAGCGCGCGGCTTCGCGTCCGGCCTCGTCGGCATGGGCGGCGCGGTCGAGGCTCGCGCGGCCGCGTACGTAGCGGCCCAGGCCGTGGCGCATGAAGATGCGGCTGATCTGGGAGTAGCGGCGGGCGCGGGTGAGGCGGCGGCGCACCGCCCGTACCCACTGCATGGGGCGCGGCCAGCTGCCGGAGGGCACGGCGATCTCGACGAGGACGAGGACCGCCATCGCCGCGAGCAGGGAGACGGTGAGGGAGACCGTGGAGAGGGCGGCGCGGCTGTCGTTGTCGGCCAGGGCACGGTTGAGGAGCTGGAAGGCGGTCATGCCCACGGCGCAGGCCATGAGGGTGCGCAGCGCTCCGATGCGGATCCCGAGCAGACGACGGGCGCCGACCGAGATCGCGGTGAAGAAGACGCCGACGGTGACGACGACGGCCAGAGCGGTGAGGATCCACTGGGCGGCTTGGTCGAAGGCGCTGGCGGCCAGCGGCAGCGGCGACGGCTGCATGACGGGTCCCTCCCGGCGGGAAGCGGTTGCGGTCGGTGCGGGGCGACCGGGCGGGTCGGTGCGGGGTGCGGGTCGCGGGGCGGTGCGACCGCACGGCGCTTACGGGGGCAGGGCTGCGTAGTGGCCGACGCCCGCCCCCACGCGTCGTCCGAATGCCACGGAGCCTAAGGCATCGCACGGTCCCGGCAGCGAACCGGGCTGCGCGGCGGCCCGGCCGGACCAGCAGGCAAGCGCCATGGCACGCCCTCGCCGAGGCGGGCGCCCCACCACACCTCGGCGCAACGCACCGGGCAGCCGGTGGCACGGGCCCGGCCCCCGGCCACGAGGCACCCGGGGCCCCGCCCGGAGCCGGAAGAGCTCCCGCCGCGCCGGGGCGGGACCCGGAGCCCGGGGCCCGTCCCGGGGTCACGGCCGGGCTCTCCGGATCACGCGGGGAGTGAGGCCTCCAGGAAGGGTTCGATCGCGGCGCGCCAGCCGTCGGGCTGGTCGTAGTGCACGAGGTGACCGGCGTCCGGGATCTCGGCGTACTGGCCGCGGGGCAGGACCCGGACCATCTCCTGGGCCTCCGCGCGCCCGAGCTCGCCGTCGAGGCCCCGTACGACCAGGGCCGGGCACTGGACCAGCGCCAGCTCCTCCCAGTGCGCGTCGTACACCCAGGTCTCGCGGGAGGTCAGCATCTGGCGGCGGGAGAACACCGGGCACCAGCCGTCACCGCGCTCGGTCATCACCTCGGCGTAGAACTCGCCGCGCGACGGCCGCGGACGCTCCAGCGCGGGATCGTCCTCCCCGAACCACTTGCGGACGTCCGCGAGCGTCGCGAACGGCAGCGGCCAGGTCTTGAACCACTCCTCCCATTCGCGCTGCGACTGCGCGCCCAGTGCCGAGGCCCGCATGTCGCAGATCACCAACGCCCGTACGAGATCGGGCCGGCGGGCGGCCAGCTGCCACGCGGTGAGGGCGCCCATCGAGTGCCCGATGAGGACGACGGGGGCGAGGTCGAGCTGTTCGACGACGGCCTCGACATCGGCCACGTACGCCTCGCGGGTGTACGGGCCGTCGGCGGGCTTCTCGCTGCGCCCGTGGCCGCGCTGGTCGAGCCCGATGGCCCGGTAGCGGGCGGAGAGCCAGCGGCCGGTGTCGGCCCAGTGCGCCGCCCGTCCCATCAACCCGTGCAGTAACAGCACTCCGGGGGCCTTCTGGTCCTCCCGGCCCTCCTTGGGAGGGTCGCCGAACTCCCAGGCTGCGAGCCGCACGCCGTCGGCTCCGGTCACATCGATGCGCCGCACCATGTGTCCTGGCACCCCCAATCCTTCCGGCCGCTGCGTGTCGTCAGCTGCGGGGTCCTCACATACGTACCCGAGTACGGGGTGAAACACAGACACATTATCGAACCCACATTCGAATGGGTGGCTCCGACTCACAACACCCCTCTTTCGAGTGACCGCGCTCAAGGGTTGACGACCCGCGCCGAGGGGAGACAGCTACCGGGAGGCGGGCCCTTCGGGGAAGGGGGTCCGCGGGGAACGACCCTGAGAGCTCGGGGCTCCGGGTCGCCACGGGGGGACATGGGGAGGCGGGGCCCCGGTTGCGGAACGCACCGGGGCCCTCGCTACGGGCGCTCCCGCCCCTGTTCGACAAGGCCATCACAGCCCCCTCCCCTCCCCGGTGACCGCCCCGTCCGGCGGACCGTGAAAGCCCCCGCGCCATATGCCTCAGCGACAGAGTCGCACGGCCGGGGGCGGAGCGCTGCCATTCCGGCGCCATTGCCCGGGAAACCGGAGAAGTCCGGCCGACCGCGCACCCGGGCGCACGCCCGACATGCCTCCGGTACCACCTGCGCCGATGCCGGCGATCCCCTGGGGCCCGGCCCGACCTGCCGTCTCAGGACGGCCGGGCCGGCGGGACCCAAGGGGTCGCCGGGCCCCGCGAAGAGCCCCCTCCCAGCGGCGTGGGAAGACAACGGGGTGGACGCGCCGCGGACGACGAGGAGAGCCAGGCAGAAGCAGAAGAGGCGGAGGGCGGGAGAGAGGATCTCCCGCCGGAAACCATCGTCCGACGCGCCGTTCAGCCCGCAGCCGGCACCGGAATCGCCTCGGTGCGCCGTTCAGCCCACGGATCCGCGCACGCGCACCGGATAGCCGACTTCACCGTCCCCGGCCCGCTCCACCACGACCCGGCCGCCCTCCCGCCGCGACCCGAACCGCTCGACCGGCGGGTGCTCCCAGCCGCACCGGCGTCGACGACGACCAGCCCGCCGCCCGAGCGCGGGCGGCCACACCTCCGGCTCCACCCGGCCGTCGTCTCCCACGACGGGCGGCACAGAGCCGACCCGCGTCAGCACCGGAATCCATGACGGCGGCGCGTCCGACACCGCCTGCTTCAGGGCGTCGTACGCCGCACCGCCCGCCGGGTCGCGCCGCCGCTCGGGAGAGGGCGTGAGAGGGAGAGGCGGGACGGTGCGTGGCGTCAGCGCTTGGCGACGAAGACGTGCGAAGCGATCTCCGCACGCAGCTCCGCGGCCTCACCGCTGCTGCCGACCAGGACCCCGCCCGCCGACTCCGTCACGCTGACGACGGCCCCCGGCTGCACACCGGCGCGACGCAGCGTGTACATCAGCTGGGCGTCCGTCTGGATCGGCTCGCCGATCCGCCGCACCACCGCGGTCGTGCCCTCGGCGCCCGGGTCGAGGTCCATCAGGCTCACCATGCCGTTGTCGAGGAACGGGTCGGCCTCGGCCTTCTCGCCCAGCTCCTCCAGGCCCGGGATCGGGTTCCCGTACGGCGACTCCGTCGGGTGCCTGAGCAGTTCGAGCACGCGGCGCTCGACCGCCTCGCTCATCACATGCTCCCAACGGCACGCCTCGGCGTGCACCTGCTCCCACTCCAGGCCGATCACATCGACGAGCAGACACTCTGCCAGCCGGTGCTTGCGCATCACCCGGGTCGCCAGCCGGCGGCCCTCGTCGGTCAGCTCCAGATGCCGGTCCCCGGCGACGGTGACCAGTCCGTCGCGCTCCATGCGCGCCACCGTCTGACTGACGGTGGGACCGCTCTGGTCGAGCCGCTCCGCAATCCGGGCGCGCATAGGAACCACACCTTCCTCTTCCAGCTCCAGGATGGTGCGGAGATACATCTCCGTGGTGTCGATCAGTCCGGACATGCGTGCCCCTCGGGATCTCGTGCGGTGGCCCTGGCTTCAATTCTGACGCATCCCGGCGACAACCGGACCCTCCGGTCCCAGGCGGCCCTTGACAGTTCCCCGGACGGCCCGCAACGTGATCCGCGCCACCAGGTACGGACCAGTGGAATCCTACGGAGAGGGCCTCAGCGGCGATGAGCGGGAGCAAGGGGCTGACCGAGAGGTTCTTCGACGCGGCCATCGATCTGTTGCGGCAGGTCCGTGACGAGGAGGCCGGGAACATCGCCACGGCCGGCGGCATGATCGCCGACACGGTGGCCGACGGCGGCCGGCTCTTCGCCTTCGGCGCCGGGCACTCCTCGCTCCCCGCGCAGGACGTCGTCTACCGGGCCGGCGGGCTGGCCGTGATGAACCTGCTCGCCGTACCCGGTGTGGTGGGCGTCGACGTCGTGCCCGCCACGCTGGGCAGCGCGCTGGAGCGGGTCGACGGCCTCGCCGCCGCCGTACTGGACACCAGCCCCGCCCGGGCCGGTGATCTGCTAGTGATCATCTCCCTCTCCGGGCGGAACCCGCTGCCCGTCGAGATGGCGACGCACGCCCGGGCTCTCGGCCTCACGGTGATCGGCGTGACCTCGGTGGCGTACGCGGACGGCACCCGGTCCCGGCACGCGTCCGGCACCTACCTCAAGGACCATTGCGACCTCGTCCTGGACAGCAGGATCGCCGTGGGGGACGCGGAGCTCACGCTCGAGGGCATCGAGGCGCCCTTCGCACCCGCCTCGACCGTGGTGACGAGCGCGCTGATGCAGGCGGTGATGGCGACGGCCGCGGGCGAGCTGGCCGCACGGGGGATCGCCCCACCGCTGCTGCGCTCGGGGAACGTGGACGGCGGACACGAGTGGAACGGGCGGGTGATGGCCGAGTACGGGGACCGGATCTTCTTCCGCCACACGTAGACCACTGCGTATGGGGCCCGCCCACCGGTCGCCATCGGCACCACGCGGCGGGGCCACGCCCTGCGGCTGAGCGGGCGGGACGTGCCCCCGACGGCCGACCGGCCGGGCAGGGACCAGTGCCCTCTTGCTCAGTGTCCGTGCGCCCGGCCCGTACGGGTCGGGCGCGGCCGGGGCCCGTGCGGTCGGGAGCGGCCGGGCCCGTGCGGGTCGCGAGGTCAGCGTAAGCCGCCCGTACGGCCCAGTTGTTGCGCGAGGTCGAGGGCCCCGGCCACCCGGTACGCCACATCCTCCGCATACGCCGCGTCCACCCGCTCGAAAGCGCGGCGGCCGCCCGAGCGCAGGAACGTCGCGACGCCCATCGTCCGGCCGCGGCTGCGCAGCACCACGCACAGCGCGTGGACCGAGTCGTCCGGCCACTGCCGGGCCCGTGCCCACTGCCTGGCGTCCTCGCTGCCCGCCGAACCGACCGTACGGCCCGCCCCATGGGCCCGCGCGGTACGACCGCCCGAGCTGGCCCGGACCGATCCGGCGCGTTCGAGGGCCTGGAGGGCGGGGTGGCCCTCGATGTACCGCGCGGGGATCCCGCCCGGCACGATCGGTGAGCACGGTCCGCCCGAGCCGGCGGGCGTGGCCGCGGCCCGTACGAGCCGGACCGGCTCGCTCTCCGACGCCAGATCCAGCAGCGCGTGGTCCGCGAAGCCGGCCAGCGCGAAGTCCATGAAGACGGTCGCCGCCTCCAAGGGGTCCTCGCACTCGGACGCGGCCTGGCCCGCGCGGTGCAGCTGGTTGCTGCGGAAGCGCAGCAGGGAGCCCTCCTGTTCGAGCTGCTTGGCCTCGGTGACGTCATGGAAGAACCAGCCGACGCCCAACGGAACCGGCTCTTCCGCCAGCGGCGAGGCCAGGCGCAGGAAGCCGCTCCGCCAGCAGCGCCGCTCGCCCTCCTTGCCGTCCGTGCCGCGCAGCGTCACCCACAGATCGGCCGGGGCGGGGGGCGCGCCCTCGGCGAGGACGTGCTGCAGCACGCTCTCCAACTCCTCCACGCCCTGCGACAGCAGCTCGCCCAGCGGGCGCCCGAGCACCGCCGTGCGCTCGGCGCGCAGGGCCCGTACCGCATGGGTGTTGGCGACGGCCGGGCGCAGATCGGCGTCGATGAGCACCACGCCCCACGACGCGCCCTCGAACAGCGCCTCGCTGAGCGCGATCGACCGCTCGAGGTCGATCTGGGCATGCACCTCGCTGAAGGCGCAGTAGACGCCCGCGTACCGGCCGTCCGCGCCCCGTACACCGGCCGACTGGGTACGGACGAGCACCCGCCCGCCGTCCTTGGTCAGCAGCGCGAACTCATGGACCTGTCTGCCCTCCGCCTCCATGGCGCCGAGCAGCCGGCCCTGCACCTCCTCGGCGTCCGCGCTGCGGATCGCCCATCCCGCGAAGCCGTGGCGGCCGACGGCCTCCTCGGCGGTCCAGCCGAGGATGCGCTCGGCCTCACGGTTCCAGTGGGTGACGACGCCGTCGGCATCGAACGCGCAGAGGGCGGCGTCCATACCGTCCAGGAGCGCGGCGAGCAGGTCGGAGTCATCGCAGTCGGGCTGCGACGGAGACGTCGGGGCCTGCGGGCCCGGGCCCGCTCCTGAGGCGGCGTCCGCGGCGTCGCCCGAGCCCTCCGGGGCCGAGCGGGCCGGCCGGGTGGGGCCGGAAGGCCGGGAAGCAGTCACCTGGCACCTCCTGCTGGACGTGGCTGCATGTGCTGCACGTCGGATCATTCAACTGGAACGTGACTCATCCCACAGCGTGTTCCCGGAAATCGTTGTGCACCGGAAATTGGGTTGTCGGGTGCGGAACCGGTGCCTAGCGTGTGGGGTACACGAGAAGGGAGGTGGTTCGGCAGATGTATGCAATCCGGACGCGTGAGGTGACTGCGGGCTAGCAGTCCGTCGTCGCGCTTTGCGCATCGCCGGACCGCACACGCAGATGTGCGGCAGCCGGCCCAATTTCCAGCAGTCACCCGACCCGCGAGCTGCCGGTACGTCCGACCGGCCCCTGCGCGCCCCTGGGCGCCGGGGACAGGCTCGCGGGTCGTCTGCGTTCCGCCTCCCGGCGGTGGGCGCTCCGCGTCGGCGGAGCGGCAGGCGGGCCCGGTGCGTGGGCCGCGCGGAGTCAGGCGTGGGCCGCCCCGCCCGGCTTCGGACTCGGGCCGCCCCGCCCGGCTTCAGGCGTGGCCGCCCCGCCCCGCGGGCGTTATGGGCAGAGGCGTACGTTTTACGGGCAGAGGCGTTCCACGTGCCAGCCGCCTTCGGTGAGGACGTAGCGCAGCCGGTCGTGGAGACGGTTCTCGCGGCCCTGCCAGAACTCGATCGCCTCCGGCCGCACCCGGTAGCCGCCCCACTCCGGCGGGACCGGGACCTGCTCCTCCGGGGGGTAGCGGTCCGCCAGCTCCGTGTACAGCCGGTCCAGTTCGGCGCGCGAGGCGACCGCCGAGGACTGTTCGCTCGCCCACGCACCCAGCTGCGACCCGTGCGGCCGGGTGCGGAAGTACGCGGCCGTCTCGTCGCGGCCCGTCCGCTCCGCCACCCCGCTGACGACCACCTGCCGGGCGATGGGGTGCCAGGGGAAGAGCAGCGAGATGTACGGGTTCGCAGCGAGCTCACGGCCCTTGCGGGACCCGTAGTTCGTGTAGAAGACGAAGCCGCGCTCGTCGAACTGCTTCAGCAGGACCGTGCGGGAGCTGGGCCGTCCGGTCGTGGGATCGGCCGTGGAGACCACCATGGCGTTCGGTTCGAACAGTCCGCTCGCCGCCGCCTGCTCGAACCAGTGGGCGAACTGCTGCATCGGTCCGGCGGCCAGGTCGGCTTCCGCCAGGCCCTCCGCCCGGTAGTGCTCGCGCATGGCGGCCGGGTCGAGAGCGCGCCTGGTCGGGGGGACAGCCGGTTGCTGCGGATCAATGTCGGGCACACGCATATCTTGACGCATGGTCTGCCCGGCCGGTCGGCGGCCCGAGTTCGCGCAGGCCCGGGCCCCGCAGCCTTGCCGGACACGATCGCGGCAGTGTGCCGGATCTCACGCTTCCCCGCCCGTGCCGAACCCACCAAAATCGTACGCCTGGCCACTGTGGCGTCCGGACACCGCGAGATATCGTGCGGCCTGAAACGACCTGAGTGACCTGTAGCGAACCGTAGTGACCTGCATCAACCGGTGATCGACCCCTCACGTACCCGCGGCGCGGACGACCGTACGACCGCCCGCACAGCGGCCCTCTCGGGCCAGCTTGCCGCCGCGACCGGGTGACCAACGCCCGCGCGGGGCATCACCGGGGTGACCGATACGGACAGCGAGCCGCAGCGCCGCGGCCGCGCGAAGTCTCGGCACCGCGCCCTGTACTGACATTTTGGCCATAAGCCGCGTGTCGATCACATTATGAGGAGCCGCCTGATGTCCGACTTCGTCCCCGGACTCGAAGGAGTCGTCGCGTTCGAAACGGAGATCGCCGAACCCGACAAGGAAGGCGGTGCGCTGCGCTACCGAGGGGTCGACATCGAAGACCTCGTCGGCCATGTGTCCTTCGGGAATGTGTGGGGCCTCCTGGTCGACGGCGCGTTCAACCCGGGGCTGCCCCCCGCCGAGCCGTTCCCCATCCCCGTCCACTCCGGTGACATCCGGGTGGACGTCCAGTCCGCGCTGGCGATGCTTGCCCCCGTCTGGGGCCTGAAACCGCTGCTCGACATCGACGAGGCGCAGGCCCGCGACGACCTCGCCCGAGCGGCTGTCATGGCCCTGTCGTACGTTGCCCAGTCCGCGCGCGGCCAGGGCCTTCCGATGGTCCCGCAGAAGGAGATCGACAAGGCGGAGACCGTCGTCGAGCGCTTCATGAAGCGCTGGCGGGGCGAGCCAGACCCGAAGCACGTCAAGGCTGTCGACGCGTACTGGACCTCCGCCGCCGAGCACGGCATGAACGCGTCCACCTTCACGGCGCGGGTCATCGCCTCGACGGGCGCCGATGTGGCCGCCGCGTTGTCGGGTGCGGTCGGGGCCATGTCCGGACCGCTGCACGGCGGCGCGCCCTCCCGCGTCCTCGGCATGATCGAGGAGATCGAGCGGACCGGCGACGCCACCGCGTACGTCAAGCAGGCCCTCGACAAGGGCGAGCGGCTGATGGGCTTCGGCCACCGCGTCTACCGGGCCGAGGACCCGCGGGCGCGCGTGCTGCGCCGTACCGCCAAGGAGCTCGGCGCGCCCCGCTTCGAGATCGCCGAGGCACTCGAGCGGGCCGCCCTGGACGAGCTGCACAACCGTCGGCCCGACCGGGTGCTGGCCACGAACGTGGAGTTCTGGGCGGCCATCGTGCTGGACTTCGCGGAGGTCCCGGCGCACATGTTCACCTCGATGTTCACCTGCGCCCGCACCGCCGGATGGAGCGCGCACATCCTGGAGCAGAAGCGGACCGGGCGGCTCGTACGGCCGTCGGCCCTGTACGTGGGGCCCGCCGCCCGCAACCCGCGCGAGGTCACGGGGTACGGGGACATCGCCGGCTGAACCCGCTCACTCGCGCACTCGCTCAGAGCGCCGCACTCGCTCAGTGGGCTCCGTCCGCTGAGCCCACACGGTCGCCGGGACCACGCGGTCCGACAGGCCCACTGAGCGGGGCCGTACCCAGCCGGTGAAGGCGCCGGACGGATCAGCCCGTCCGGCGCCTTCGGCTGTCCGGAGGGCGGGAGAAGTACCCGCGACGGCCCGGGTCCGCCGCTCCGCAACGGCGTGGCCGGGCGCCCTTCCGGCATCGTTCGCGGCGGTCAAGGCGGGGCGTTCGCGCTACGGCACCGGGTTCAGCACCCCGTCGAGGATGCGGGCCCACTGCTCGACGACCCCGTCGCGCCGTGCCTTGTCGTCCGTCAGGAGATTGGCCAGCCCCAGGCCCCGGGCCATGTCGAGCAGCCCCTGAACGGTCTCGCGGACGCCCGGCCTGCGCTCGTCCGCCCCCAGCAGTTCGACGGCCATCCGGTGTGTCTCCCTTCCCACACGTGCCTCGAGGGCGATCACCCGCTGCCGCAACTGCTCCTCGTTCGAGGCCGCCACCCAGAGCTGCAAGGCGGCCCGGAAGAGCCGGCCGGTGTAGAGGTCGACCAGCTCCTCCACGATCATGCGGGTCCGGGCGCCCGAGCCCGGCGGCGGCAGAGCGCGGGTGACCGCCCGCAGCGCGCCCGACCGCTTCTCGGAGACATGCTCGACAGCCGCCGTGAACAGGTCCTCGCGGGTCGGGAAGTGGTGCTGGGCCGCGCCACGGGAGACCCCGGCGCGCTCGGCGACCACCGTGACCGTGCTGCCGCTCCAGCCGTACTCGGCCAGACAGGCCACGGCGGCCTCCAGCAACCGCATTCGGGTGGCGCGACTGCGGTCCTGCTTGGGGCTGCGGTCCTGCTGCCCGCCGCGGTCCCGCCGGCCTTCCAGGCCCAGCTCGTCCTGCCCGTCGCGGTCCCGCCGACCCTCCTGGCCCGGCCCGTCCGGCCCGCCGACCAGCTCATCCCGCTCGTCCCTCTCCTGCTGGGAGCCCATGCCCTGCCGGAGGTTCAGGTCCTGCTCCGAGCCGCGCTCCCGCTCGGCGTCCCCGCCCCGCCGGGAGATCCGGCCTTCCTCGGAGCCGCTCTCCTGCCGTGCCGCCCAGTGCTCCTCCCCGGAGTCCCCGGTCCCCCGGGCGTCGGCGCCGGAAGAGGGTCCGCGGCCCTGTCCCGGGCTCGTCACCGTGCCCATGCCGGATCCCGCCGTTCGAGGAAGGCCGTCATGCCCTCGCGTGCCTCGTCCGAGGCGAAGAGGCGGGCGGACTGCTCGGCGAGGACCCGGGTGTCCCGGTCGAACGTGCGGAGGACCTCGGCGGTCACCAGCCGTTTCGACTCGGCCAGTCCCTGCGGCGACGCTCGGCGCAGACCGTCCAGGACGGGAGCCAGGGCCTCGTCCACCTCACCCTCGGCGGCAAGGGTGACCAGGCCGATACGGGCCGCCTCGGCCGCGTCGAAACGCTCCCCGGTGAGGTAGTAGCGGCCCGCCGCCCGTGGATCGAGACGCGGCAGCAGCGGCAGGGAGATCACGGCCGGGGCCAGGCCGAGCCGCGCCTCCGTGAAGGCGAAGCTCGCTCCGGGCCCCGCCACCGATATGTCACAGGCGCCCAGCAGCCCGAGCCCACCCGCCCGTACATGCCCCGTCACCCGGGCCACGACCGGCTTCGGCAACTCGACGATCGTGCGCAGGAGTCCCGCCAGCCCGAGCGGCCCGGACGTGGCGGACGCGTGCGACACCGAAGACACCGAAGACGCCGAAGACACCGAAGACACCGAGGACACAGCCGAGCCCGGCGGCGAGGAGTGCGGGTCGGGGGAAGCACCCGGCGCCGCACCGCTCGCCTCGCTCAGGTCCGCGCCCGCGCAGAACGTGCCGCCGGTGTGGGTCAGGACGACCGCCCGCGTCTCCGGGTCCTTCGCGGCCCCGTCCAGCGCCTCGTACAGCTCTCCGACGAGGCGCGTGGACAGCGCGTTGCGGTTGTGGGGGGAATCGAGGGTGAGGGTGGTGATGCCGCGCTCGGAAGCGCGGCGCACCAGCTGTTCCGCATCGGTCATGAGGGGCTGGACTCCTTTGCCGATTCCGTGGTTCACGCCGGAGGATCTTGCCGCTGGCGGCACGGGGGACCGCCTCCAGGAACGCGGCACGGCGCACCTTCTTGTACGGGGCGACGCGCTCGGCAACGTACGCCATGACCTCCTCCGCCGTGATCTCCGCCCCCTGTTGTGGCACGACATACGCCTCAGGGATCTCGTTGCCGTCGCCATCCGTGACCCGATGACCGCGGCGTCGGCGATCCGCTCGTGCGTGAGCAGCACGGCCTCCAGATCCGCCGGGGCCACCCTTTCGAAACACGCCCTAGTACGACTTCGGGAGCCCCAGTGACTGGTGGGAGACGAAGTTGAGGATCATCTCCCGGCTGACCGGGGCGATCCGGGCCACACGCGACGCCGTGATCATCGAGGCGAGGCCGTACGCGCGGGTGAGGCCGTTGCCGCCGAGGGTGTGTACGGCCTGGTCGACGGCCTTGACCGCCGCTTCGGCCGCCGCGTATTTGGCCATGTTGGCCGCCTCCCCCGCCGCCAGGTCCTCCCCCGCGTCGTAGAGGTGGGCGGCCTTCTGGGTCATCAGCCGGGCGAGTTCGAGCTCGATATGGGCCTGGGCGAGCGGATGGGCGATGGCCTGGTGCGCGCCGAGGGGGTCCTTCCACACGGTGCGGGTGCGGGCGTAGTCGACTGCCTTCGCGAGCGCGTGGCGGCCCATGCCGAGGGCGAAGGCGGCGGTCATGACGCGCTCGGGGTTGAGGCCGGCGAAGAGCTGGAGGAGCCCCGCGTCCTCGTCTCCGACCAGCGCCTCGGCGGGGAGCCGCACCTCGTCGAGTACGAGCTCGAACTGCTTCTCCGGAGCGGCGAGTTCCATGTCGATCGGCGTGCGGGTGAAGCCGGGGGTGTCGCGGGGGACGATGAAGAGACAGGCCTTGAGCCTGCCGGTCCTGGCGTCCTCCGTGCGGCCGACGATCAGGGTGGCGTCGGCGACGTCCACCCCCGAGATGAAGACCTTGCGGCCGGTGAGCAGCCAGTCGCCGGTCGCCTCCTCGCGGCGGGCGGTGGTGGTGATCCGGTGGGAGTTGGAACCGGCGTCGGGCTCGGTGATGCCGAAGGCCATCCTGCGGGTGCCGTCGGCGAGTCCGGGCAGCCACTGCTGTTTCTGGGCGGCCGTCCCGAAGCGGGCTATCACGGTGCCGCAGATGGCCGGTGAGACGACGAGCATGAGGAGCGGGCACCCGGCGGCGCCCAGCTCCTCCAGGACGATCGCGAGTGCGGCGATGCCGGCGCCCCCGCCGCCGTACTCGGTGGGGAGGTTGACGCCGAGGTAGCCGAGTTCGGCGGCCTCGGTCCACAGTTCGTCGGTATGGCGGCCCTCGCGGGTGACGGCGGCGAAGTACTCACGGCCGTAGCGGGCGCCGAGAGCGGAGACGGCGGCGCGGAGGTCACGGTGGTCCTCGGTCTCGATGACGGGGGTCATGGCGGGGGCTCCTCCTCGGGTGGTACGGGGTGGACGCGGTGCCTTGCTGTGGTGCTGTGGTGCTGTGGTGCTGTGGTCGTGACCGGCTGCGGGTCCTCGAGACGGCCGCCCCTGGACTCCGGGAGCCCCACCTGCCGGTGCCCGGCCGGCGGGTCCCTTCGCGATGACGCCCCTACGTCCCCTCGTCCCCTCCTGTCGGTGACCGGTTGCCGGGCGTCTCCGATACGACGGCGAGCGGTGTGCCGGGCTCCACCTGGTCGCCGGGTGCGGCGTGCAGGGCGGTGAGCGTGCCCGCGACGGGCGCCGAGATCCGGTGCTCCATCTTCATCGCCTCCAGCCAGAGCAGGGGCTGCCCCGCAAGGACCTCGTCCCCGACCGCGACCTCCCCGATCCGTACGACCGTCCCGGGCATCGGCGCGAGGAGCGAGCCCGGCTCGGTGTGGGCGGTGGGGTCGGGGAAGCGGGGCAGCCGCGTCAGGGTGTGCGCGCCCAGGGGGGAGTCCACGTGGACCCGGTCGCCGTAGGCCGCGACGTGGAAGGTGCGGCGGATGCCGTCCCGTTCGAGGACGACATGGTCCGCTGCGCACCGGATGACGCGGACGGTGTCGTCCTCCGGTGCCAGACCGTCGCGGGTGTGGTGGTAGCGGACCTCCAGTTCGGTGCCGTCCGGTTCGGAGCGGTAGCGCTTGGACTGAGGCCGGGAGGGGACATTGCGCCAACCGCCGAAGCGGGACCGGCCCGTTGCGTCGGCGAGGGCCGCGGCCAGGGCGGCCGTCGCGGTCGCCTCCTCCCCGGTCGTCGTGAGCTCGGCCAGGTTGCGGTCGTAGAAACCGGTGTCCAGGCGGTCCGGCGCGAAGTCCGGGTGGCGCAGGGAACGTACGAGGAGGTCACGGTTGGTGGCCGGGCCGTGGATACGGGCCCGTTCGAGGGCGGCGGCCAGCTTGCGTACCGCTTCGGCGCGGGTCGGCGCCCAGGCGATGGCCTTGGCGAGCATCGGGTCGTAGTGGATGCCGATCACGTCTCCGTCGGCTACCCCGGAGTCGAGGCGTACGCCCGGGACCTCCAGCCGGTGCAGCACGCCCGTCTGGGGCCGCCAGTCGCGCGCCGGGTCCTCGGCGTAGAGGCGCGCCTCGATCGCGTGGCCCGACGGCTCCGGGGGCAGGTCGGGGAGCGGCTCGCCCTCCGCGATCCGGAGTTGCATCGCCACCAGGTCGATGCCGTGGACGCGTTCGGTGACGGGATGTTCCACCTGGAGGCGGGTGTTCATCTCCAGGAAGTACGGGCGGCCGTCGTGCGAGAGGAGGAACTCGACGGTGCCCGCGCCCGTGTAGCCGGTCGCGCGGGCCGCCTCGGTTGCGGCCCGGTGCAGCGCGCGCCGCGTCCCGTCGTCCAGGCCGGGCGCCGGTGCCTCCTCGATGACCTTCTGGTGCCGCCGCTGGAGGGAGCAGTCGCGAGTACCGAGGGCCCAGAGCGTGCCGTGGGTGTCGGCGAGGATCTGGACCTCGACATGGCGGCCGCGTTCGACGTACGGCTCGGCGAAGACCTCGCCGTCCCCGAACGCCGACGCCGCTTCGGCGCTCGCCGCCTTCCACTGCGCGGGAAGGTCCTCGAGGTGCTGGACCAGGCGCATACCGCGGCCGCCGCCGCCTGCCGCCGCCTTGATGAGCAGGGGCAGGTCGCCGGTGGTGGCCCGGTCCGGGTCGACGGGCGCGAGGAGGGGGACTCCGATGGAGGCCATGAGCTCCTTGGCGCGGGTCTTGGAGGCCATGGCCTCGATCACCTCGGGCGGCGGTCCGATCCACAGCAGGCCGGCGTCGAGGACGTCGCGGGCGAACCCGGCGTTCTCGGAGAGGAAGCCGTAGCCGGGGTGCACGGCGTCCGCGCCGGTGGCGAGGGCCGCCTTCACGATGAGGTCGCCCCGCAGATAGGTGTCGGCCGGGGCGTTGCCCGGGAGGCGTACGGCCGCGTCCGCCTCATGGGTGTGCGGGGCACCGGAGTCGGCGTCGGAGTGGACGGCGACCGTGGCGACACCCAGCTCGCGGCAGGTGCGGAAGATGCGGCGCGCGATCTCACCGCGGTTGGCGACGAGGAGCGATTCCATGTCTGTCCTCACATCCGGAAGATGCCGAAACTGCGGGTGCCTTCGACCGGTGCGGTGTGGATCGCGGACAGGCACAGGCCGAGCACGGTGCGGGTGTCGCGGGGGTCGATGACGCCGTCGTCGTAGAGCCGCCCGGACAGGAACACGGGGAGGGACTCGGACTCGATCTGCTGCTCCACCATGGCGCGCAGCGCCGCGTCGGACTCCTCGTCGTAGGGCTGCCCCTTCGCGGCGGCGGAGGAGCGGGCGACCAGGGAGAGGACCCCGGCGAGCTGTTGGGGGCCCATGACGGCCGATTTGGCGCTGGGCCAGGCGAAGAGGAAGCGGGGGTCGTACGCGCGGCCGCACATGCCGTAGTGGCCGGCCCCGTAGGAGGCGCCCATGAGCACCGAGATGTGCGGGACCGTCGAGTTGGAGACCGCGTTGATCATCATGGCGCCGTGCTTGATGATGCCGCCCTGTTCGTACTCCTTGCCGACCATGTAGCCGGTGGTGTTGTGGAGGAAGAGGAGGGGGGTGTCGCGCTGGTTGGCCAGCTGGATGAACTGGGCCGCCTTCTGCGACTCGGCGCTGAAGAGGACGCCCTGGGCGTTGGCGAGGATCCCGACCGGGTAGCCGTGGAGGCTCGCCCAGCCGGTGGCCAGGCTCGGGCCGTAGAGAGGCTTGAACTCGTCGAAGTCGGAACCGTCGACGATCCGGGCGATCACCTCACGCGGATCGAACGGAATTTTCAGATCGCCCGGGACGATGCCCAGAAGTTCGTCGGCGGAGTACTTCGGTGGCTCGGCGGGCCCGGGGTCGGGGTGTGCCTTGCGCCAGTTGAGCCGGGCGACCACCCGGCGCGCCTGGCGGAGGGCGTCGGGCTCGTCGAGCGCGAAGTAGTCCGCCAGGCCCGAGGTGCGGGCGTGCATCGCCGCGCCGCCGAGGGATTCGTCGTCGCTCTCCTCGCCGGTCGCCATCTTGACCAGCGGTGGTCCGCCGAGGAAGACCTTGGAGCGCTCCTTGACCATGATCACGTGGTCGGACATCCCGGGGACGTACGCCCCGCCGGCGGTGGAGTTGCCGAAGACCACGGCGACGGTGGGGATTCCGGCGGCCGAGAGCCTGGTGAGGTCCCGGAAGATCGCGCCGCCGGGAATGAAGATCTCTTTCTGGCTGGGCAGATCGGCGCCGCCGGACTCGACGAGACTGACCACGGGGAGCCGGTTGCGATACGCGATCTCATGGGCGCGGAGGGCCTTCTTCAGGGTCCAGGGATTGCTGGCTCCGCCGCGTACGGTCGGGTCGTTGGCCGTGATGAGGCACTCGACGTCCTCGATCACACCGATGCCGGTGACCGTGGACGCCCCGACGGGGTGGTCGCTCCCCCAGGCGGCGAGCGGCGAGAGTTCGAGGAAGGGCGTGTCGGGGTCGAGCAGCAGCTCGATGCGCTCACGGGCGAGCAGCTTGCCGCGCTCGCGGTGGCGGGCGACGTACTTCTCGCCGCCCCCCGCGGTCGCCTTGGCGTGTTCGGCCTCGATGGCGGCGAGCTTGATGAGCATCGCGTCGCGGTTGGCCGTGTGGTCGGGGCTCGTGTTGTCGAGGGCGGACGCGAGCACGGTCACAGCAGCATCTCCGGTATCTCCAGATGGCGGGAGCGCAGCCACTCCCCCAGGGCCTTGGCCTGCGGGTCGAAACGTGCCTGTGAGGCGACGCCCTCACCGAGCAGCCCGTCGACGGTGAAGTTCAGCGCGCGGAGGTTGGGCAGGACATGGCGGGTGACGGGCAGCGCTCGTGTCTCGGGCAGCAGTTCCTGGAAGCGGGGGACGGTGAGGGTGTGGGCGAGCCAGCGCCAGGCCTCCTCGCTGCGGGCCCAGACGCCGGTGTTCGCGCTGCCGCCCTTGTCACCGCTGCGGGCCCCGGCGACCAGGCCCAGCGGGACCCGGCGGGTGGGGCCCGGAGGCAGCGGCTCGGGGAGCGGGGGCTGCTCACAGCCCTCGAGTTGGCGGGTCTCGGCGGGCGGGGGTACGGCGATCCGGCGGCCGTCGTGGAGCACCGCGGTGTGGCGGACGCTCTCCGCGTCGACGTAGGCCGCCTCGAACACCCCGTACGGCGAGCCCTTTCCGGGCGGTGCCGTGAGATGGAAGCCCGGATAGCTGGCGAGACCGAGTTCCACGGCCGCGCCGCTGACCGCCCGGCCGACCGCCTCCGGGTCCGGGTCGCGGACCACGAGCCGCAGCAGGGCGCTCGCCTCCTCCTCGCGGGGCGCGTCGGACATGTCCGTACGTGCCAGGGTCCACCGCAGCTCGGCCGGGCGGCGGGAGGAGAGCGCACGCTCCATCTGGTCCCGTACGAGCGCGGCCTTGGCCTCGATGTCCAGACCGGTGAGGACGAAGACCACCTCGTTGCGATGGCCGCCGACACGGGTCAGGCCCGCCTTGAGGGTGGCCGGGGGCGCCTCGCCGCGTACGCCGTCGATCCGCACCCGGTTCCGGTCGAGCCGGGTGAGCCGGACGGTGTCGAGGCGGGCGGTCACGTCCGGGCCCGGGTAGCGCGCGCCGGATGTCTCGTACAGCAGCTGCGCGGTGACCGTGCCGACCGTCACGGCGCCGCCGGTGCCCGGGTGCTTGGAGATGACGGAGGAGCCGTCGGCGTGGATCTCGGCGATCGGGAAGCCGGGGCGGCGGACGTCGTGATCGGTGAAGAAGGCGTAGTTGCCGCCGGTCGCCTGCGTGCCGCACTCCAGGACGTGACCGGCGACGACGGCCCCGGCCAGCGCGTCCCGGTCCCGCTCGGTCCAGCCGAAGTGCGCGGCGGCGGGCCCGGTGACGAGGGCGGCGTCGGTGACCCGGCCGGTGACGACGACATCCGCGCCCGCCCGGAGGCACTCGGCGATGCCCGCGCCGCCCAGGTAGGCGTTGGCGGTGATCACCCCGGGGCCCCAGGAGCGGTCCAGGATGTCGTCGCCCTCGACATACGCGACACGGGCGGGGACGCCGACGCGCCCGGCCAGCTCGCGGATGGCCCCGGCGAGTGCGGCGGGGTTGAGGCCGCCCGCGTTGGTGACGATCCGCACCCCGCGGTCACTGGCCAGCCCGAGCCCTTCCTCCAGCTGGCGGAGGAAGGTCCTGGCATAGCCGAGGGACGGGTCCCGGGCGCGGTCGCGGCCCAGGATGAGCATGGTCAGTTCGGCGAGGTAGTCCCCGGTGAGGATGTCCAGCGGCCCACCGGTGAGCATCTCCCGCACGGCGTCGAAGCGGTCGCCGTAGAAGCCGGAGGCGTTGCCGATGCGCAGCGTCATACGGCCCCTTCCGAGGGCGCGCGCCCCGCCCCGGGCGGTCCGGCGAAGGACTGCGCGATGTCGAGCCAGCGGTCGGCGTCGGGGCCCTCGGCCCGTACGGCGAGATCGGCGCGGTGGGCGCGCTGGGTGACCAGCAGACAGAAGTCGAGGGCGGGACCGGTGACACGCTGGGCGGCGTCCGCCGGGCCGAAGGCCCACACCTCGCCGCCCGGCCCGGCGAGTTCGACACGGAACTCCTCCGCCGGCGGCTCCAGTCCCCGGACCGTGAAGGCGAACCCCCGGGCCCGTACACCGATCCGGGCCACATGCCGCAGCCGGGCCGTCGGCGTGCGCTTCACCCCCAGGGCGTCGGCGATGTCCTGTCCGTGCGCCCAGGTCTCCATCAGCCGCCCGGTCGCCATCGACGCGACGCTCATCCGCGGCCCGAACCAGGGCAGCCGTACGTCCCATGGATGCTCCGCGAGCGCCCACTGCACCGCCACCCGCGCGTCCCGCCACCGCTCCAGCAGCTCGGCGGGCCGCTGCGCCGCACCGCCCTCGGCGGCCTCGTCCACAAAGGTTCCGGGGGAGGCCAGCGCCTTCCGGGCCTGTCGGCCGAAGCCCTCGGGGTCGGTCGCGGAGAGCACCGCCTGCTCGTCGGTCCACGCCAGATGCGCGATCTGATGGGCGATGGTCCACCGGGGCGCGGGAGTCGGCGTCGTCCAGGCGCCGGGGGGAAGACCGGCGACGAGCCGGTCGAGCTCCTCCCCCTCGCCGAGCAGATCGTCGAGCACGGCACCGGGATCGGACACGGTGCGCTCCCTTCGTCGGCTGACGTGTCGTCAGCGCGTTCCGAGTGCTCCGAGGGTGGCAGTGGCCCTATAAACAATCAAGCGTGCTTGCATGATTTCTTGCCAGGAGTGCGTCCTTCTCTCCACGGCCTTGAGAGCAGGCCATGTCGTCGGCGGAGTCGCCCGTGGCGGACCAGGGGTGGGCGGCGAGGCCGCCGGAGTCACCGGCGCCCGGCACGGCCGGACGTTGGGGACCCGGCCCTGCTCGGCATGGCGAACGCGCCGCAGGTCGCCCCGGCGAACACGCCGTAGGACGCCTTCGGCCTCACCGCCTGGATCGGTGACGGTGGCAGGAGTCAGCTCGCCGGCCCCTCGGTGCGCCGCAGCGCGTCCGCCAGCACCTCCGCGAGATGGCGGCCGGGGCGGTCCGACAGCTCGCCCAGCTGCGTACGGCAGGAGAAGCCGTCCGCCAGGATCTCCGCGTCGGGCGCGGCCGACCGTACGGAGGGCAGCAGCTGCTCCTCCGCGCAGGCCACCGACACCCCGTAATGCCCGCGCTCGAAGCCGAAGTTGCCCGCCAGACCGCAGCAGCCGCCGCTCAGCTCGCCGGAGAGACCCGCGCGTTCCCGCAGCGTCCGCTCCGCCGCGTCACCGAGGACGGCGTGCTGGTGGCAGTGGGTCTGCCCGGCGACCGGGCGGTCCAGTCGCGGCGGGTCCCAGTCCGGCGCCAACTGGTCCAGTGCCTGGGCGAAGGTCAGTACGGAGGAGGCGAGTTCCGCGGCACGCGGATCCCGCAGCAGTTCGGGGAAGTCCGTCTGGAGCGTCGCCGCGCAGCTCGGCTCCAGCACGACGACCGGCAGCCCCGACTCCAGCACCGGCACGAGGGTCTCCAGCGTGCGCCGCATGACCTTGCGCGCGTGGTCGAGCTGCCCGGTCGAGACCCATGTCAGCCCGCAGCACACCCTCCGCCCGCCGCCGCGCGAGGTGCCCCCGGGCGGCAGGACGACCCGCAGCCCGGACGCCTCCAGCACCGCCACGGCCGCCCTGCCGACCGACGGCGCGAGGTACTCGGTGAAGGTGTCCGGCCAGAGCACCACCGTGCGCCCCGTTCCGTCACCGCCGGGCGTTCTGCCGCCGGACCGGGCCGCCCGCTTCCGCCACCACCGGCTGAACGGCTCCGGCGCCAGCTCCGGAATCGTCCGCTCCGAAGCGATCCCGCCGAGCCGCTTGGCGGCGCCGCCCAGCGGGCTCCGGGCGCCCGCGTTCAGCAACGGCGCCAGCCGGAGCGCGGCTGCCGACCGCAGCCACACCGGCAGCCACCCCATCGTGTAGTGGGCCGCGGGCCGCACCCGGCCCTCGTAGTGGTGGTGCAGGAACTCCGCCTTGTACGTCGCCATGTCCACCCCGACCGGGCAGTCGGTGCGGCAGCCCTTGCAGCTCAGACAGAGGTCGAGCGCCTCCCGCACCTCCTCCGAGCGCCAGCCGTCCGTGACGACCTCGCCCGCGAGCATCTCGTGCAGCAGCCGCGCCCGGCCCCGCGTGGAGTGCTGCTCCTCCCCCGTCGCCCGGAACGAGGGGCACATCACCCCCGCCCCCGCGACCGCGGTGGTACGGCACTTGGCGACGCCCACGCACCGGCGCACGGCCGCCGAGAAGTCCCCGCCGTCGTGCGGATAGCCGAACTCGACATCGACCGGCTTCCTCGGCAGCACCTCGAAGCGCAGATTCTCGTCGAGCCGGTGCGGACGGGCGAGGATGCCCGGGTTCAGACCGCCCGTCGGGTCCCACAGGTCCTTGAACTCAGTGAAGGCGCGGACCAGTTCCGGCCCGTACATCCTCGGCAGCAACTCCGCCCGCGCCTGCCCGTCACCGTGCTCCCCGGAGAGCGAGCCGCCGTGCGCCACGACCAGAGCGGCCAGGTCCTCCGAGAACTCCCGGAAGCGCCGCACCCCCTCCCCGCTGAGGAGGTCGAAATCGATACGGACATGGATGCAGCCGTCGCCGAAGTGCCCGTACGGCGTGCCGCGCAGCCGGTGCTGCGCCATCAGGCCCCGGAAGTCCCGCAGATACGCGCCCAGCCGGGCCGGCGGGACCGCGCAGTCCTCCCAGCCCGGCCACGCCTCGCTGCCGTCCGGCATACGGGTCGCCGTCCCCGAGGCGTCCTCCCGGATGCGCCACAGCGCACGCTGCCCCGCCGGGTCGGTGACCACCGCACGGTCGGTGGTGCCGGCCGCCACCGCCCGGCACAGCTCGTCGGCACGCGCCCGCGCCTCCTCCGCCGTCTCCCCGTCGACCTCGACGAACAGCCAGGCCCCGCCCTTGGGCAGCCGCGCCGCCGCGACACCGGGCACCAGGTCGGAGGCCATGCCCTCCACGGTCAGCGGCCCGTACGGCAGCAGGGTGTACGCGGCGTCGGCGGCCC
Organism: Streptomyces sp. 8N706; assembly: GCF_052245415.1. Classification (NCBI taxonomy): domain Bacteria; kingdom Bacillati; phylum Actinomycetota; class Actinomycetes; order Kitasatosporales; family Streptomycetaceae; genus Streptomyces; species Streptomyces sp. 8N706. The sequence goes on from NZ_JBQQBW010000004.1 coordinate 30,435, forward strand.
CGCTCTCGTCCTCGTAACCCAGCACCGCCAGCACCCGCGCCCCGGGCGTCCCGACGAGCCGTACGGTCGCCTCGGTCAGCACCCCGAGCGTCCCCTCACTGCCGGTGAACGCCCGCGCCCAGTCCGTGCCCTTCTCCGGCAGCAGCTCGTCCAGGGCGTAGCCGGAGATACGGCGGGGGAGCTCGGGGTAGCCGGTGCGCAGCAGTGCGAGCCGGGAGGCCACCAGAGCCTCGGCGCCCTCGCGCAGCCTCGCCGGAAGGCCCGCCGTCCGCTCCCCGCGGCCCAGCCGCGCCCGCCCGCCGCCGTACGTCAGCACCTCCAGCTCGTGCACCTGGTCGGCGGTGGTGCCCCAGGCGACCGAGTGGGAGCCGCAGGAGTTGTTGCCGATCATGCCGCCGAGGGTGCAGCGGCTGTGGGTGGACGGGTCGGGGCCGAAGGTGAGCCCGTACGCCCCGGCCTGCCGGCGGAGGTCGTCCAGGATCACCCCCGGCTGGACGACGGCCGAACGGGCCTCCGGGTCGATCGACACGATCCGGTTCATGTGCCGGGTGAAGTCGAGCACCACTCCCACGCCGGTCGACTGGCCCGCGATGGAGGTCCCGGCGCCCCGGGGTACGACCGGCAGCCCGTGCTCGCGGCAGACGGCGAGCACGGCCGCCACGTCGTCGGCGTCCCGCGGTGCGACGACGGCGTCCGGCACGCGCCGGTAGTTCGACGCGTCCATGGTCATCAAGGCCCGGCTCGCGCTGTCGAGGAAGACCTCGCCGCGGACCACTGCCCGCAGCGCGGCGGCCGCGTCGTGGGAGATCCCGGTGTCCATGCGCCCAGCCTGCCCGGAACGGCGCGTCCCTCACCTGACCGTGAAAGATCCCTCGGACGCACGCTCCCGCCAGGTGACCGGCAGTGCCGGGTCGGGGGCCTCCCGGCCGCGCCCACCACGCCACGGGCTCGGCGCGCGCGTGAATCACTGGGCTCGGACCGACGCCGAGCGGTCCGCCCGTCCGGACACGCGGGGCAGCGGGCGCCCTTTCCCCGCCCCTCCTGGGCCCTGGGCGTCCCGGCGCCCGGTGCACCGGTCCGGACCTGTGCGGCCCGGCCCCGGCCGCAGTAAGTGAGCCGGGCGGGTGTGAATGCCTCCGCGGCCCCGCCCCGTACGCTCTGCGGGACGGCGCGTCTCAGCCGCTGGACGCAGTCTCTGGCACCCCGGGCCGACGGATTAGGCTTCCACCGTGGCTGAGATCCAGATTCCCGCTGACATCAAGCCCGCCGACGGTCGATTCGGCTCGGGCCCGTCCAAGGTGCGTACGGAGGCGCTCAGCGCCCTGGCTGCCACCGGTAGCTCCCTGCTCGGCACCTCCCACCGCCAAGCTCCGGTGAAGAACCTGGTCGGGCGGGTGCGCGATGGCGTACGTGCGCTGTTCTCCCTGCCCGAGGGGTACGAGGTGATCCTCGGCAACGGCGGCTCCACCGCCTTCTGGGACATCGCGACGCACGGCCTGATCGAGCGCAAGTCGCAGCACCTCTCCTTCGGCGAGTTCTCCTCCAAGTTCGCCAAGGCCGCGAAGCTCGCGCCGTGGCTGGAGGAGCCGACCGTCATCTCCTCCGACCCCGGTACGCACCCGGAGCCGCGGGCCGAGGCGGGCGTGGATGTGTACGGCTTCACGCACAACGAGACCTCGACCGGTGTCGCCGCGCCCATCAAGCGCGTCGCGGGCGCCGACGAGGGCTCCCTCGTCCTGGTCGACGCGACCTCCGGCGCCGGCGGCCTGCCCGTCGACATCGCCGAGACCGACGTCTACTACTTCGCGCCGCAGAAGTCCTTCGCCGCGGACGGCGGCCTGTGGCTGGCCGCGTTCTCCCCCGCGGCCCTGGAGCGCGCCGCCCGGATCCACGCGTCGGGCCGCCACATCCCGGAGTTCTTCTCCCTGCCGACCGCGATCGACAACTCGCTGAAGAACCAGACGTACAACACCCCGGCCCTGGCGACGCTGTTCCTCCTCGCGGACCAGCTCGACTGGATCAACGGGCACGGCGGTCTGGACTGGGCCGTCGAGCGCACCGGGGACTCCTCCTCGCGGCTCTACGGCTGGGCGGAGAAGTCCGCGTACGCCACCCCGTTCGTCACCGACCCGGCCAAGCGCTCGCAGGTCGTCGGCACGATCGACTTCAACGACAACATCGACGCGTCGGCCATCGCGAAGGTGCTGCGCGCCAACGGCATCGTGGACACCGACCCGTACCGGAAGCTGGGCCGCAACCAGCTGCGGGTCGCGATGTTCCCGGCCGTCACCCCGGCCGATGTGGAGGCGCTGACGGCCTGCATCGACTACGTGGTCGACAAGCTCTGACCCGTACGGACACAGGAACGGGCCCCCGGCACCCCGCCAGGGGCCCGTTCCCGTAGAGGCGGGGTGGCGACCGCCGGGCCCGGGTGCCGCCCTCTCGAGGCGTCAGGGTGCGGAACTACACGCCGCTGAACCCACGAAGAGCCGGATGGTGTGATCCGCCGCCATCGCGCCGCGCACGGACTCCAGGACGCACCACTCGAGGTGCGGCTGCCCGCGCAGCATCCGGGCGCGTCACCCGGCCGCTCCTACGTGGCGCCGCCCTGCCCGGGAGGTCATACCGGCCTGCACGGGGACGCCTGCGGCTCTGAGTAGCCGTACTCATGACCCGTCCCGGAGGCGGTCGAGATGCTGTCGCAAGACAGCGCGCGGTGCCGCGCCTCCCGACGCCTTCGAGGGCTGACTCCATGACTGCCATGCTCACCTCCCGGGCCGTGCCCCCGGCGCTGGCCGCCGGGGTGCTCACCGCACTGGCCGTCTCCGGCCTCCGGCCCCACGACCGGCTCACCTGGCTCCTGGAGACGTTCTGGGTGATCGTGGGAGTCCCGCTGCTGGTGGCGGTGTGGAAACGGTTCCCGCTGAGCCCGCTCCTGTGCTGGCTGCTCGCCGGACACGCCCTCGTCCTGATCGTCGGCGGGCACTACACCTACGCCGAAGTGCCCTTGGGGCATTGGCTGCAGGACACGCTGGACCTCTCCCGCAACCCCTACGACCGCATCGGCCATCTGACCCAGGGCTTCGTACCGGCCGTCCTGGTCCGCGAACTCCTCGTCCGTACCTCGCCGTTGCGCGGGAGTGCCTGGCTGGCTCCTCTGACGGTCTGCGCGTGCCTCGCCTTCAGCGCGTTCTTCGAGATGCTGGAGTGGTGGGCGGCGCTGTCCGGCGGGGACTCGGCGGACGCGTTCCTCGCCACCCAGGGCGACCAGTGGGACACCCAGTGGGACATGGCCTGCGCCCTCGTCGGAGCCGTCGCTTCGCTCCTGCTGCTCAGCCGTCTCCATGACCGTCAACTCGCCCGGCTGGGCAGGGCCGCCGACAACGCCGGGTGACGCTCCCGGCATCAACGCGTGCCGGCTGCTTCCCCGGCGCACCCGAGGTCGCCCGGGCCGTTCCGGGCATCAGCGGCTCCCGTAAGGCCCGGAGGGACGTCAGCCGCGGCGGGCCGCCTTGCGCACACCCATCACCAGCGCGGTCGCCACGGCGAACGTCAGCGCGCCCATCACAAGGTTGCGGTCCTTGTCCCCACCGGCCCCGTCCGCCCGATCCTTTCCGCCCGATGCGCCCTTCTCCCGGTCCTCCGCCGCCGCCACCGAGTCCGGCAGCAGGTCGCCCCGGAGGTCCACCCGCGTCACCCGGCTGCGCGCACCCTCCGTCCCGTACATCAGCGCGCGGCCGTCCGGGGTGAACGTCACCGACTCGCCCTGGCGCTGGATCGGCAGGGTCGGCTGCCCGATCCGTTCCGGCGCGCCGTCCGCCCAGCGGTACTCGACCGCCGAGAAGTAACTGCGGACCACCAGCCTGCTGCCGTCCGGCGAGAACGCGCCGTCCGTCGCCCAGACATCGATGTCGGCGATCCGCTCGAAGGTGTTCACCCCGGACGCGGACAGCTCCTTCGGCCCTTCGTACAGACCGCCGCCGTCCTCGTGCTTGCTGACGATGTAGGTCCGGCCGGTCTTCGGGTGGACCATCAGCGACTCGGCGTCACGCGGCCCGCCCTCGTACCGGACGGTGTAGCGCACCGGGGTGACCGTGGTGTCCCGCAGCTCCTCCGGCTCCTGGAAGCGGTAGATCCACACCTCGGACCAGCCGCCGCCCAGATTGTCCCCGATGTCGCCCACGGAGATCTGTCCGCCGGGCCCGACGGAGACCGCCTCGACATCGCGCGGATCGACGCCGCTGAGCGTGACGGTCGCGACCGTACCGCCCGTGGCGCTGTCGACGGCGTAGACGTACGGGCCGTCGTCGCTGTCGTTGTGCGTCCAGAAGATCCCGGGGTGTTCACGGCTGGCGGCCAGACCGCTGGACTCCGTTATCCGGGGGTCCTCGATGGTGAAGGAGGACGGGGAGTCGTTGTCGCCCGCCACCGCGGGCCCGGCGGCCGGAAGCACGACCAGGGCAGCGGCGCCGAGGGCGCACAGAAGCGAACGCATTCCTCAAGACTGCCACCTGCCGAGCCCGGCCCGCGTCACGTCGCCGGCCCGGGCCGTGTCCGTGGAAACAGGTGAAACCGATCGGCTCAGCCCGGTCGTAGCCGACCAGGGCTCCGCACCCGGGGCGGAAATGCGAGGTGAGGCGCTCGCGTCGAGGATGGTCTGCCGAACGGTCGCCAGGGCACTCCGCGCGGTGGCGGCGAAGCCCCGGCAGCCCTCCAGTGGACGAATCAGATGGTGAAACCGGCCTTCCTTGCGAGCCGGGTGAGCCTCGGATTACTCCTCTTGTGGAGTGACGTGAGCACTCGAAGCAACTCTTGACTCGTGGGATGGACTCTCGCCATCTGAGGCGCCGCTTCCCACGCGTCATGGAGAGAATCCAGAGCGCCCTCTCGGTCGTGCAGAGCCAGTCTGGCCCTTGCCACATTCATATGCAGGGGCCCGATGCGAGTCGCAGGGAGCATAGTGCCCTCACGCAGCAGGCTCTCCGCTGTTTCGAGTGCCCCCCTGTTCTCCTCAAGGTCTACGTCAGTGGAGATGACGTGAATTGCGGTGTTCTCGGGCCCGAAGTGAATGCCGTGGTCGTTCACATCGGCATGAAACTGCTCTGCCACCCTCCAAGCGGCCTTCTTGTGGCGCTTGGCCTGGTTCCTGTCTTTCAGACGCCCGGCGAGGGTCAGCCCCCGGAGGTGGAGGAGCCCCAGCCCAAACGCTTTGTCACGCCCGGTGAGGTCCGTTTCGGCCTGCACAATGGCTTGGTCCACGACAGCGAGGCCGCCATGGAAGTCTCCGCCGTTCAGGAACGTCCCGGCTTCGTCACGGGCCGCGATCGCGGCCATCAGAGGGGTCGATCGCTCTGCGGCTCGGGCCTGCTTCATCACGGCCAGCTCGGCGAGGTGCATCCAGCGGTGCCGCGCGGCCAGCCAATAGACAGCGCTGTAAACATCGGCCACGGCCTGCCAGTCCTTCGGCCTGCCAGTGGCGTGGGCCTGGTTCTGGGCCCTGGAGAGCAGCCCAGGAAGCGCGTGCATCACTGCGAGCAGGTCAGCCTCACCGCGGAGCCTGAAGACTTCCGCCAGCTCGAACTTCAGAGACTCGGGGGCAGCAGGCGGCTCTCCGGGGAGGTCGAAGCGCCGGATGACCCTGCCCAGCTCTTGAAGCCGTTCCTCTTCGTCCGGCTCCACGGGCGCCTTGCCCAGGAGTTCATCCAGGGTGATGCCCATTCCCGCAGCGAGTGCGGCAGCTACGCCCTGACTGAGTGCCCGGTCTCCCACTTCGATCTTGCTGAGCAGAGACGTAGACACACCGGCCCTGCGGGCCAGTTTCTCCTGGCTCATGTCGCGCGCCTTTCGGAGGACGGCGACGTTCCTTCCGGGTCCAGGGGTCTTCGTCTGCATGGGTTCACGTCTTCCCTGTCGCGGTTCCCTTACCGCCAATGGTCTCAAGACGTCGCGCAACGCGGTGTGATGTGTGCAAGAAGTGTGCAAGTCCGCCTGGGTTCCCTGTCGTTGACTGTAAGCAGACAGTAATCGGGCCATCACGAGACAGGGAGTCGGCATGCCGTGGAGCGCAGATCATCGCACCAGGGAAGAGAGCGGTGAGATCATCGCCGTCAACGCTGCGAAGGAGCTGACCGAGGCCCTGGCGCTCATCGGCGTGAAGTTCCCGTCTTTGCGTGGCGACGGAGTCGCCGGGAGCGGTACCGCCATGGTTTGGCTCGGTGGCGCAAGCGCTCAGGAAGCCTTCATCCTCTCGAACTGGATCAGGAAGAGGCTTGCGGAGTGAGCGCGATGGCCGGAGCTCTCCTTGGAGACCGCCGATGGGGTGTTCTATGACCCGCCCCCTGCCGGACCGCAGGGAATGCCTCCTCTGCATTCCCTCCCACTGGCAGGGGGCAGTCTCCATGCCGGAACTTCAACAAAGGAAACATCGAAGAAATGACCGCAGTCGTCGAATTCCCGACTCCCGCACCGATTGGGCTCCTCCGTGTCTTGGAACTGGAGGTCACGGGAGGCTGCCAACTCAGGTGCATTCACTGCCTTTCATCGTCCAGTCCGCAAGGCACGCACGGCACCATGTCGGTAGAAGACTGGCGCGTCCTGATCGCGGATGCGGCATCGCTGGAGATCCCGCAAATTCAGCTCATCGGCGGTGAACCGACCCTGTACCCGGCATGGACAGAGCTGGTGGACCTTGCCTTAAGCCTGAGGCGCAAGGTGGAGGTCTACAGCAACCTTTTCCAGGTACTGCCGCAATGGTGGGACGTGCTCGGCCGTGAAGGCGTCACGCTCGCTACGAGCTACTACAGCGACGAGGCCGACGAACACGACGAGATCACCACCCGAAAGGGCAGCTATCTGCGAACCCGAGCAAACATCGAAGAGGCACGGCGCCGGGGCATCCCGCTTCGTGTCGGCATCGTCGAGATCAAGGACGGACAGCGAGTCAAGGAGGCCCGCGCCGAACTGGCCGCACTCGGCGTGACCAGCGTCCAGACCGACGGCGTACGCGGAGTAGGGCGAGCAGCCAAGGCGACGACCATCACTCCAGACGTGAGCGAGCTGTGTGGACGCTGCGGGGACAGGCGCGCGGCCGTACTACCAGATGGCAGTCTGTCGTTGTGCGTGCTCTCCCGGTTCATGCCGTGCGGGAACGTCAAGGAAAAGCGCCTTGCTGACATCCTCGGAAGCCCCGAATGGTGGGAGGCCATCGAACGCATTCCGCCCCGAAGGGCCATGGCATGCCCACCGGACGACTCGGGAGACTGCGACCCCGCCAATACCCAAGCATGTGACCCCGCGTACGAATAGAGAGGGTGCCCATGGAGTGGCAGCAGCACGCACTACGGCTCGCTGATGAGGTAACAGATCCGGTATCTCGTTGGCGTCTACCCGTATCGAAGGTGCCCCGACATGAGTTGGTCCCCCGCTGGTGGATTCGCAGCAACACAGGTAACTGGGAGCTGCGCGACGGCCCCTCAGATCATGACGCATGGATGCAGGCGGCGTACGGCGACGTGTCATTGGTGACAAGCGTGGGCTCCTTGCACGCGGACCATGCTGCCCCAGGAGACCATCCCGAAGGTATGCCGACTTCCTCAGCGACCCATCCCGGCCTAGTCGTGCGAATGCTGCGGCACGCACGACTGACTGACGGAATGGACCTGTTGGACGTTGGGACGGGTGCCGGCGGTCTGACTGCCTACTCGTCGTACCGCCTGGGGGCTGAACGCGTCACAAGCGTGGACGTAGACTCGTACGTGACGAAGGCTGCGGCAGAAAGACTTGACCGCATCGGACAAAAGCCCCAATTCTTGACGTGCGACGCGACCGGGCCGCTGCCCGCCAAGTACGACCGCCTCATTTCCACGGTTTCCGTGCGTCCGCTCCCCGCGTCGTGGCTAACGGCATTGCGCCCTGGCGGACGGCTCGTCACCACCATCGCGAATACCTCACTGATCCTCACCGCATGGAAGAGGGAGGACGGCGGAGCCGTCGGCCAGATCGAACGGGACTGGGCCGGATTCATGAAGGCCCGCAACGGAGCCGACTACCCACCCCGACTCTGGAAGAAGAGTTTTCTGGACCAGGACGGCGAGGTCACCACAGGTCGGTATCCAGTTCTGAACGTCGAGAACGCATGGGAACTGCGCTCCATGCTCGAGATCAGCACGCCAGGGGTGGAGACCCACTACGAGCAGCAGGGCAAGCAACGAACGGCATGGCTGCTCCACGAAGACGGGTCATGGGCGCGCGCCGCAGCCACATGGACTGACCCGCCCACTGTCCACCAGGGCGGCCCGCGTCGGCTGTGGGACGCGCTGGAACGCATCCGGAACCGGCTGAACACCGAAGGTGGCCTACCGCTCTACGGCAGTCGCGTCACGATCACCCCGGATGGCGTCTGCCACCTCACACGCGGACGGTGGTCTGCCGTCATCGACTAGGCACGAGCAGCTCCGTAGTGCGGTTCGGACGACGTAAGCACGGCAGAGGCCCCGTCTCGACACGACAGGGGAGCTCTGTATGCGCGGTGTCGGCAAAGGCACGTCTCCCAAGGGCCCGCTCGCCGGATGGGCCGGGCGTACCGGCCTCACCACACGCGGGGCTCGACGGGAGTAGCGTCCCAGTAACACCGCCAGGACGGAGTCACCATGTCCGACGAGCCCACGATCGGTCAGAACCTCGCACGGCTCCGCGGTCAGGCGGGGCTCACCCAGCAGGAACTCGCCAGTACGTCCGGTGTCAGTGTCGCCACCATCCGCAAGCTGGAGCGCGACGGCCGGTCGACTGCGCTCATGGGCACCCTCGCCAAGCTGGCACGGGCCCTCGACGTCCGGCCCTCGGCCCTGCTCGGGCAGCCCCAGACGCTCCATCGGGAGGACGGCGAACGCGTCGCGGGCATCGCTGTGGTTCGCCGGACCATTCATGCGCTGGACGAAGTGCCGGGCGTTCCGATGGCGGTGGAGCAACGCGACGCCCCGTCGGTCGAGGATCTGCGGCGCACCGTACGGATCCTGTGGAAGGCCTATCACGACGGACGGCATGCACTCCTGGTCAGCGGCCTCCCGGAGCTGATCGACGGCGCCAAGGCGGCGATGAACAGCCGCCCCCGGTCGGAGTACCGGGCGGCAGCCGCCAGTCTCAGCCGTGGTTACCAACTCGCCGCACACGCCGCCGTCCATCTTGCCCAGGACGATCTCGCCCGGTCGGCACTGGAACGGGCCATGCTCGCGGCCGATGTCGCGGAGGACCCCCTCCTCGTGGCCGCGGGCTGCACCGGCCTCTCCTGGGTGCTCCTGCGACAGAACGAACCGGAACTGGCCGCCCGGGTCGCCATGGCCAAGGCAGACGAACTGAATCCCCGTGTCTCCCCTTCCGCTTACCCCGCCCTGCGCATGTGGGGCCGCCTCATGCTCTGCGCCGTGACGGCAGCCTCGCGGCAGGAGGACTACGACGGCGCCAGGGAACTGCTGGACGAGGCCCGGCGGTGCACCACCGTGGTCACCGATGACGCCACCGACTACACCAACGGCGGCAACTATGCCTTCTTCGGTCCGGCGAAGATCGACATGATCGCGGTCGAAGTGGCCATGTCCCAGGGCAAATCGTCGGAGGCGCTGCGCCTGGCGAAGCGGGTCACGCCCTCGCGCCGCGTCCCCCCGACCGGCCGCAGCCGACATCTGCTGGACGTGGCCCAGGCGCAAACGTGGGAGAACCAATTCAGGGAGGCCGTCACCACCTTGACACGGGTCAAGGAAACGACGCCGGAGTGGATGCGGTACCAGGTCCTCGCGCGCGTGGTCGTCCGGCAGATCGTTGAGGGCAAGGGGCGGCGTCGGATCGACGGCCTTCTGCCCCTGGTCCAGCACATGAACGCGCAGACGGCGTAGCCCGGACAGGAACTGATACGCGGCGTATCACCTCGCGACAAGTCATTGCCCCGGCGCCGTGAGTCCCCATGTCCCGAATTCCCGGAACCGAGTTGGCTGGTCATGTCGCCCGGGAGCGAAAAGCCGGGGGAGGAACACCGGCCTGGGAGAGAAGGTCCGGGCGGCATCCGTGAGCACCTGTTCGTGGGCGGGCCCCACCGTCGACGGACAGGGCACCAAGCAGAGGAGATGCCCCTCCCCATGGCCACCGCCCGTTTCCTGGTCACCGGAGTTCCGTGCGCCGTCGCCCCGGCCCGTCGCCGCATCCTCGCCACGGCACACCGTTGGTTAGAGCTGGGAGACGAACTGGCGGACGCGGTTGAGGTGGTGACCTCCGAACTGCTGACGAACGCCGTGGTGCATGCGGGCGGCGTGATCTCCGTCGGGCTGTTGTCGGAAGCCGGACGTCTGCTCATCGAGGTCTTCGACGGCAGCCCGGACGAGCCCCGGGCGCGGCCAGTATCCGGCGAGGACGAGACAGGCCGCGGCCTGGAGCTCGTCGCGCTTCTCTCGGCGAACTGCGGCTGGGAGCCAACCCCTCGCGGCAAGAAGGTCTGGGCGGAATTCCACCTGGTGCCCAAGGGGAGCCACGCGGACGACCGGGGAAGTCATGAAAGCGCGCAGGGCCGCCTCAGCCATCCGAATGCGAGCGGCGTTATGAGGAGTGAAGCCCGCGCGTTTCTCACCCGCCTCAGCGACGCACGCGGAACCGACGGCGTGACGGTGGTACGCAAGAGCACGGATGGCGCCGACGTGTTCTCCTTGGCCGATCCGCCTTCCCCTCCATAAACCCCGCCCACGAGACGGCCCGGGCGGCGGGGGCGAACAACCACATCCTCAGCCCTGCCGGGGGAGGTGGCGGGCATCACGTCGCAGGCCGCGCCTGCCACATGTTCCGTCCCGGTCCCGGATCTCCAGGCTCCCCTTCGCCTTCGGCCGCCCAGATATATCGTCAGCCACCCCATACGACAACGGCGGCCTTCAAGACCACAACCAGATCTTGAAGGCCGACGTCACACAGGACCCGAATTCACCCCACAGCGGCCCGGGAGATTCCAGGGCTCAGTGGCTGAACGCCTGTCAAAGCTCTGTCTCAACCCGTGATCGCACCAGGGCCCAGGGGGATGTCCTCGACAGTGAGGGTGACGGACTTCGCGGAGCCGTCCACGACAGGCACGCCACCGGGGCCCTGCGTGACCTTGACGGTCAGGCCGTTCACGCTGCCACTGACGGAGAGACCACCCGCGACGCTGTCGAGGTCGGCGTCGGATATCTCGCGGGTCTCAATGCGGGAGCTGTTGCTCATGCTGAGGAGCGTCCTTACTTTTCTCGTGGTGGTTGCCATGCGTGGTGCGTGGCGGAAGCCCTTGCACGACCCCCGCCACGCGCCAGATCAAAGCACCCTCGCGTGGGCGTGGTGAATCAAACGACCCACCCTTCACGCGCTGTTCATATCGCATCACCATAAGTTGGCGGGGACTTATGACATGCCATCAGTCGGCCCCCGACAGAGCGCCCCGGCGCGGGCAGTGTCGTCCACGTGCTGCCCCCGTGGCGCACGGGCGGGCGGCACCATGGGTTCAGACGTGAAGCACTGCACAGGTCCCTGTCTCGACAAGACTGGGCCTCTGTATGTCTTGATCAACTTTGCGTGGGCGGCTCGATTGCCGGCTGGGCCGCGAGCACGCGTGGAGCACCTCAGCGGCAGCAGGGGCGGCGTTCGCCGTCCTGGTGCCCGTACCGGGGTGGCGGGCATCACGTGCAGGCCGCGCCTGCCATCCGGGATGATGGCCCGATGCGCATCATGTTCGTCGGTGACTCCATGACCATCGGCAGCTCCGGCGAGCACACCTGGCGCTACCGGATGTGGCAGCACCTCAACCGCGAGTTCGGTGGCCCGTACCGGATAGTCGGGCCGCGCAGCGGGCTCCACGATCGCTTCGCCGACGCCGACTGCTCCCAGGATTACGCCGACCCGGACTTCCCCGACCGCGCCCGCCGCCATCTCGCGGGATGGGGCGAGGGCTGGCTGCACATGGCACCGCTCATCCGCGAGGCGGTCGCCGAACACCGCGCCGATCTGCTGTTGATCTCGCTCGGCCTGATCGACCTCGGCTTCTACACCGACGCCGACCAGACCGCGGCCAACGTCCGCGGCTTCATCGCCGAGGCACGCGAGGCGAACCCGCGGATACGGATGGTGATGCTGCCTGTCATACCGAACATCCGCGCGGAGTCGGACGCGTCCTTCGCGGCGCAGTGCGAGCGCTTCAACGTGCTGCTGGCGAAGGCGGTGGCCGACCTCGACTCCCCACGGTCCCCGCTCCTGCTGACCTCCCGGCCGGACGGCTACGACTTCCAGCGCGACACCCACGACGGCACACACCCCAACGCGTCCGGCGAGCACCGGCTGGCGGCCGCGTTCGCCGACGCGATGTACCAGGCGTGGGACATCGGCGGCCCCTACGCGTAGGCGCACGTCAACGCGGCGGCGCGTACGCACGGGCACGAGCCCTGGCGCCGTGGGCGGCTTCCGTACCCGCAGCCAGGGACCCGACGCCCAGGCGGCGGCCGTACGCGTAGCACCGGCCCAACCCGCGGGCCGCCGACGGTGGTCGCCGGCGCGGCGCTGTGGGCAGCAGCCCAACACGTAGGCGCGGCCCTACGGCGGACACTGCCCCACCGACGGGCATCGTCCGTACGGGTAGGCCCGGGGCCGGGTCAACGGCCGCTGCGGGTCGTCCCTTGCTTCGAGTGCGCTCCAAGGCGTTGGCTTGGACACCATGAAGTACACGCAGCTCGGACGCACCGGACTCAAGGTCAGCCGACTGGTCCTCGGCACGATGAACTTCGGTCCCGTCACCGACGAGGCCGAAAGCCACGCCATCATGGATGCCGCGCTCGACGCGGGCGTCAACTTCTTCGACACCGCCAATGTGTACGGCTGGGGGGAGAACAAGGGCCGCACCGAGCAGATCCTCGGTTCGTGGTTCGCGAAGGGGGGCGACCGCCGCGACAAGGTTGTCCTCGGGACCAAGGTCTACGCCAACATGGCCACCGGTGGCGAGCCCTGGCCCAACCAGGACAAGCTGTCCGCCCTCAACATCCGTCGGGCCGTCGACGCCAGCCTCGCACGGCTGGGCACCGACTACATCGACCTCTACCAGTTCCACCACATCGACCGCTCCACTCCCTGGGACGAGATCTGGCAGGCGATCGACGTCCTGATCCAGCAGGGCAAGATCCTCTACGCCGGGTCCAGCAATTTCGCGGGCTGGAACATCGCCCAGGCCAACGAGACCGCCCAACGCCGCAGCTCGTACGGCCTGGTCAGCGAGCAGTGCCTGTACAACCTCGCCGAACGCCGGGCCGAGATGGAGGTCATCCCGGCCGCGCAGGCGTACGGCCTGGGGGTCATCCCCTGGTCACCACTGCACGGCGGCCTACTGGGCGGGGCCATCCGGAGGGAGCGCGAGGGCGGAGCGAAGCGCGCCGTCTCCGGACGGTCGGCCGACGCGCTGGCCGATGCCCAGCAGCGTGCGCAGATCCAGGCCTACGAGGACCTGCTCGACAAGCACGGTCTGGAGCCCGGGGAGACCGCACTCGCCTGGCTGCTCACCCGGCCCGGCGTGACCGGCCCGATCGTCGGTCCGCGCACGGCCGACCAGCTCGCCTCCGCGCTGCGGGCGGCCGAACTGGAGCTGGCGGACGAGCTGCTGGCCTCCCTCGACGAGGTCTTCCCCGGCCCGGGCCCCTCTCCGGAGGCTTTCGCCTGGTAGTCCCCGGTCCCCGGGCACGGGCGTTCCCAGGCGCCTGGCCAGTGGCGGCAGCCCCGCCGGGGCAGGTGGCGGCCGCGCCGTCGCTGTCGCCCGCGTACCGGGCGGCAGGGAGCGCGGACGGCCGGGAGGCCCGGGCGCCCGGGCGTCGGTCGACGGCCGGGGACGGCGACGGGGGGCGTACGGCCGCAGGCGGGCGGCCGTGCTCAGCCGCCGAGTGCGGCCGCCACGGCCACGACCACGAGCATCAGGACGAGCGCACCGCTCACGATCCGGGTTCTGGTCTTTGGGTCCACGCTTCGAGGTTAGCCGGGCGTTCTGGAACCCCGGCCACGGCCCCCGGTCGGTCATCGCCACCGGTCAGGGCAGCCGGTCGGTCCGTGGCCACCGTCCCGTCATGCATACGGCCGGTCACGCCCCGCGGTCAGGCCCCGAGCGGCCAGGACGCCACCGTCTCGTACCGCGGCTGCTTCCCCGCGATCCCCTCCACCGGGAGGTGGCTGCGGACCAGGCTCAGCTCGCTCACCGTCCACGGGCTGCCGGCGAAGTCCGCGAGCCCCGCGACGTACGGCCGCAGGTCCACGTGCGTACGGTTCCGCGCGATGGTCAGATGCGGGGTGTAGTGACGGTGCTCTTCCATGGACACCCCGGCCCGGCGGGCGGCGGCGGAGGCCGTGTCCGCCAGCCGTCGCATCGCCTCCCGGTCACCGTCCGCACCCGCCCAGAGCGCCCGGCTACCGAACTGGCCGCCGCCCGCCAGCCGCAGCTCGTACGGCCCGTGGCGGTGGGCCGCGCGCCCCAGCCGCTCACGGAGCTCGGGCAGAACCTCCTCCGGCACCTCCCCGTAGAACGCGAGGGTGAAGTGCCAGCTCTCATGACCGGTCCAGCGCAGGTCACCGGCCTTGGGGAGCTCGCGCAACCTCCGCACCTCTGCGGCGAGTTCCGCGACCGCCTCCTTCGGCGGCAGCACAGCAGCGAAGAGTCTCATCCGGTCAGTGTCGCGCATGGAGAGATCGGAAAGAGCAGGTTCGACGACACTTTCCGAACACTTCGGCCATCGTCTCACCCGATGAGGAACTTCCCCTTTCACCTGCGCAGACACTGTGCCAGCATGGCTGCATGGCCACCAGGATGCTCAGCGTGCGTATAGACAGCGAGACTCTCGAGTCCGTCAAGGAAAGGGCCGCGGCCCGCGGCATGACGGTTCAGGAGTTCGTGGTCACCACCCTGCAGCGGGACGAATTCGAAGAGCGCTTCAAAGAAGCGTTCACCGAAACGCTGGAGACCTACGGCGACGTTCTCGCCGAGGTGGAGGCCGACGGGGACTTCCCGCCACAGGAGGGTTCAGCAGCCGCATGACCCACCACCTCGACTTCCGTCAGCTCCTCTGGGCGGCGGAGCAGCTCCCCGGCGATCCCCAGGTGGACGACTACGGCGCACTGATCGTTGCGGCGGACCGCACCAAGGCCGAGGCCTTCGGCTATGAGGTCTATGGTTCGGTGCCGCTCAAAGCTGCCGCGCTGATGCAGACCATCGCTCTCCTCCAGCCCCTGGAGCGCAGCAACCGCACTTTCGGTTTCGGCGCGGCCCGGGCCTTCCTCCTCGCGAACGGCCTTCGCATCCAGCCCAAGCCGGAGGAGGTACGGGAGCTGCTGACGGCGATCCGTCCGGGCACGGCGGGCGTCCGCGCCATCGCCGAACGACTCAACCAGTGGGCACAGCCGTAGATCGACCCACGCCCGGTGCGCCGGGCGGGCCGACGCCCTCCGGCACCCCCTCGGGACCACACCCGCCCTCCGGCCGGCACCGGCCCCCGGACCACACCGACGCCCTCCAGCCCGCGCCGGCCCCGGGCCGCGCTGTCCCCGGTCCGCACCGGCTCGCCGTTCACGCGGCCGGCGCGAGCTGCTCCTCCGACCGGGACGGCGACCGCGGTACGAACGCCACATGACGGTGGCCACGCCGTAGATCGACCTTGAGGCGCAGGCCGCCGACCCGGACGAGCATCAGACCGACGCCCGCCGCCGCGGCCAGGGAGACCAGCCCGCCCGCCAGAAAGCCGATCCGGGCTCCGTAGAGGTCCGTGAGCCGGCCGACGATCGGGGCGCCCAGCGGCGTACCGCCCATGAAGACCATCATGAACAGGCTCATCACCCGCCCCCGCATCGCGGGATCCGTGGCGAGCTGCACGCTGGAGTTGGCGGTGACATTGATCGTCAGGCCGCACATGCCGATCGGTACGAGCAGCGCGGCGAAGACCCAGAACGCGGGTGCCAGAGCCGCCGTGATCTCCAGGAGCCCGAAGAGGGCCGCCGCCCCGACGAGCAGCCGCAGACGTGAGGTGCCACGCCGGGCCGCGAGGAGGGCGCCCGCCAGTGAACCGGCCGCCATCAAGGTGTTGAGCAGGCCGTAGGTGCCCGCTCCGGCGTGGAAGACATCGTC
Organism: Streptomyces sp. 8N706; assembly: GCF_052245415.1. Classification (NCBI taxonomy): domain Bacteria; kingdom Bacillati; phylum Actinomycetota; class Actinomycetes; order Kitasatosporales; family Streptomycetaceae; genus Streptomyces; species Streptomyces sp. 8N706. The sequence continues at coordinate 46,579 of NZ_JBQQBW010000004.1, forward strand.
CACGAAGGCGGTGAGCCAGATCGGGAAGTTGAAGCCGAAGGTACCGATGAAGCCGACGAGGACGATCGGCCATATCAGGTCGGGCCGGCCGGCGACGTAGCGCAGGCCCTCGCGCAGCTGGCCCTTGCCGCGGGGTGCGCGCTCGACCTTGTGAAGTTCGGCGGCGCGCATCACCAGCAGACCGGTGAGCGGCGCGATGAAGGACAGCCCGTTGAGCAGGAACGCCCAGCCGCTGCCGACGGCCGTGATCAGGACACCGGCAACGGCGGGGCCGATCAGCCGGGCGGACTGGAAGTTGGCGGAGTTGAGGCTGACGGCGTTGCGCAGCTCGTCCGGCCCGACCATTTCGACGACGAACGCCTGGCGGGCCGGGTTGTCGACGACGGTGACCACACCGAGCAGGAAGGCCATCAGATAGACATGCCAGACCTCGACATGGCCGCTGAGCGTCAGCGCGGCCAGCACGAGACCGGTGAGCCCCATCGCGGCCTGGGTGATCAGTAGCAGCTGCCGCTTGGGGAAGCGGTCTGCGATCACACCGCCGTAGAGCCCGAAGAGCAGCATGGGGAGGAACTGCAGCGCCGTGGTGATGCCGACGGCCGTCGAGGAGCCGGTGAGGCTGAGCACCAGCCAGTCCTGGGCGATGCGCTGCATCCAGGTGCCGGTGTTGGATACCACCTGTCCGGTGGCGAAGAGCCGGTAGTTGCGGACCTTCAGTGAGCTGAAGGTCCCTCCGCGCGGCTTCGCGGAGACGGTGTCGTGGTGGGGGTTCGGTGCGGGTGCGGGATCTATTCCGGGTCCCGTACTCAAAGTGGGTTCGCCTCCATGTCGTGGCGTGCGGTCGTCGTTCTACAAATGCGCAAGCTTCTCCAGGACGGGCGCGGCGGCACGCAGCGCGGCCCACTCCTCATCGTCGAGTCCGCCCACCAGTTCCGCGAGCCAGGCATTGCGCTTGCGCCGGCTCTCTTCGAGCATGCTTTCGGCACGCTCCGTCTGGGTGACCACCTTCTGGCGGCGGTCCTCGGGGTGCGGCTCCAACCGGACCAGGCCCTTCGCCTCGAGCATCGCCACGATCCGGGTCATCGACGGCGGCTGGACGTGCTCCTTGCGGGCCAGCTCGCCGGGCGTGGCGGAGCCACAGAGGGCGAGAGTGCCGAGCACCGACATCTCCGTGGGACTCAGCGATTCATCGACCCGCTGGTGCTTGAGCCGACGGGCCAGGCGCATCACGGCGGACCGCAGTGCGTTCACGGCGACGGCATCGTCGTCCGGGTGTCCCCCCGCCGGTGGAAGGGGGCGGGCAGGTTCCGACATGTTCCTTAGCCTAGGTCATTACGCAGGCTAAGGACCAGGGGAAAGAATGAGACGGTCAACACTCACTCACCCATACGAGTGAGGAAGCCTCGGAAAGTGACGCACACGGGTCCCGGCGCCGGGAGCGTACGAGCATGGGATCAGATGTGCTCAGCCTGCGGATGGACAGGGAGCTTCTCGACCGAATCCGACAACATGCGGCGAAGCGCGGCATGAGCGTCCAGGACTATGTGATCCGGACGCTCATTCGCGACGACTTCGACGAGCGGTTCAGGTCCTCGGTCGACGAGACCACCCGCTTCTACGGAGGAGTCACCTGACCCACGGACGGTCACCTGACCCGTGGGAGGGTCAGCCGACCCCGAGGGCCTGCTCGATCGGGGTGAGCAGGAAGTGGACCAGGAACCCATCTCCGCGCGTAGATACCCGTGGTGCGCGGGTTCGCCAGTGGCGACCGGCCTCGGACGGCCGCTCCGGCCCGGCCCGTAAGCTGTGCCCATGACGAAGTGGAGAGCCAGACACGAGGCCCCCGAGCCGCTGGAGGGCAACGTCGTCGCCACCGTCACGGGCGGCACCGTCCTGTGGTTCGTCCTCTTCCTGGTCCAGCTCCCCTTCTACCGCTGGTTCGACGAACACGGTCATCTGTGGTGGGTGTGGACCTGTCTGGCCGGGGCCGGGCTCGGCCTGATCGGCCTCTGGTACGTCCGTAAGCGCGAGGCCGCCATCCGCCGGGCAGCTTCCTCGTCCGGGGCTGAGGACCGTGGTCCCGACGACGGCTCCTCCTGACGACGGTTCCTGACCGGGACGCGGGACCGGGACGGATGACCGGGGACACCGCGTCCCGGGGTCGGCGGCACCCCCAAGGGGGCGGAACCGGCGCACTCGGGGCCGGGCACACTCAGGCGTAGGCACGTTCGCGCCCGGCAGCCCTCAGCCCCACGCCCGGTCAAGCGACGCGCACTCGGGCCCACCCGCACTCGGGGCCGGGCACACTCAGGCCCACGCGCACTCGGACCCACGCCCACTCAGGCCCACACCCGACCCCGGCCCCGCTCGGACCCACGCCCACTCAGGCCCACACCCGACCCCGGCCCCGCTCTGACCCACGCCCACTCAGGCCCACACCCGACCCCGGCCCCGCTCTGACCCACGCCCACTCAGGCCGATACACCCGCGCCCGGCTCGCGCTCGGGCCCAGGCGCGCTCAGGCCCCGGCGCCGCCAGGCCACAGGCGTACTCAGGGGGTGAACGGCTCCTTCCCCCCGTACGGTCGTAGACATGACGCAGCGGGCACAGACCGGCGGTGGGCAGCCTGAGCCGTCAGGGGGAGCGGGCACCCGGCAGGCCATCGACGCCGGTGCGGAACTCGACCCCGTGCACCCCGTCGCCCCGCCCGGAGCCGGACGCCGGGCCGTCGCCGCACGGGGCCTGACCGCCACCGAGGTCGCCGAGCGGGTGGCGCGCGGCGAGGTCAACGACGTACCCGTACGGTCCTCCCGCTCCACCGCCGACATCATCCGCGCCAATGTCTTCACCCGCTTCAACGCGATCATCGGCGTGCTGTTTCTGATCATCCTGGTCGTGGGACCGATCCAGGACGGACTGTTCGGCTTCGTCATCGTCGCCAACACCGCGATCGGCATCGTCCAGGAGCTGCGCGCCAAGCGGACCCTGGACCACCTTGCCGTGATCGGGGAGGCCAGACCCACCATCCGCCGCGACGGCGTACCCGCCGAGATCCCCACCGCCGAGATCGTCCTCGGGGACCTGGTCGAGCTCGGCCCCGGGGACAAGGCGGTGGTCGACGGCGCCGTGGCCGAGACCGACAGTCTGGAGATCGACGAGTCCCTGCTCACCGGCGAGGCCGACCCCGTCCTCAAGAGGCCCGGCGACCGGGTGATGTCCGGCAGCTTCGTCGTCGCCGGCGGCGGGGCGTTCACCGCCACCCGGGTCGGACGGGAGGCGTACGCCGCCCAGCTGGCCGAGGAGGCCTCCCGCTTCACCCTCGTCCGGTCCGAACTCCGCAGCGGTATCAGCGAGATCCTCAAATACGTCACCTGGATGATGATCCCGACCGCGATCGGCCTGATCATCAGCCAGAGCGTGATCCAGGACCACGACTGGCGGGAGGCGGTGCGCCGGATGGTGGCCGGCATCGTCCCGATGGTCCCCGAGGGCCTGGTGCTGCTGACCTCCGTGGCCTTCGCGATCGGCGTCATCCGGCTCGGCCGCAGGAAGTGCCTGGTCCAGGAGCTGCCCGCGATCGAGGGCCTGGCGCGCGTCGATGTGGTCTGCCTGGACAAGACCGGCACGCTCACCGAGGGCGGGATGGACGTCACCGCGCTACGGCCCCTGGGCGGCGCGGACGAGCAGCGCGTACGGCTGGCACTCGGCGCGCTCGGGGCGGCCGACCCGCGGCCCAACGCCAGTCTCCAGGCCGTCATCGAGGCCTACCCCGACGGACAGCACTGGCGCTGCACCGGCTCCCTGCCCTTCTCCTCCGCCCGCAAGTACAGCGGCGCGCGCTTCGACGAGGCCGACGGCCGGGCCACCACCTGGCTGCTGGGGGCACCCGACGTCCTGCTGCCCGCCGGCGACCCGGTGCTCACCGAGGCCGACGACCTCAACACCCGGGGCCTGCGGGTGCTGCTGCTCGCCCGCTCCGAGCGGGAGCCGGACGACCCGGAGGTGGCGCGGCAGGTCACGCCCAGCGCCCTCGTCGTGCTGGAACAGCGGCTCCGGCCGGACGCCGGCGACACCCTGCGCTACTTCGCCGAGCAGAACGTCGACGCCAAGGTGCTCTCCGGGGACAACGCCGTGTCCGTCGGCGCGGTCGCCGGAAAGCTGGGCCTGCCGGGGGCCGAGGCTCCGGTGGACGCCCGGAAGCTGCCCGCCGAGCGCGACCGGATGGCCCGGGCCCTCGACGACGGCACGGTCTTCGGCCGGGTGGCACCGCGCCAGAAGCAGAACATGGTCGGTGCGCTCCAGTCGCACGGGCACACCGTCGCGATGACCGGCGACGGTGTGAACGACGTGCTGGCGCTGAAGGACGCCGACATCGGGGTGTCCATGGGCTCCGGCTCCGAGGCGACCCGGGCGGTCGCCCAGATCGTGCTGCTGAACAACAGCTTCGCGACCCTGCCGTCCGTGGTGGCCGAGGGCCGCCGGGTCATCGGCAACATCACCCGGGTCGCGACCCTCTTCCTGACCAAGACCGTGTACTCGGTGCTGCTGGCGGTCCTGGTCGTCTGCTCGCAGGTCCCCTATCCCTTCCTGCCCCGCCATCTGACGCTGCTGTCCACCCTCACCATCGGCGTCCCGGCCTTCTTCCTGGCCCTCGCCCCCAACAAGGAGCGGGCCAAGCCGCACTTCGTCCGGCGGGTCATGCGGTACGCCATGCCGGCGGGCCTCATCGCCGGAGCCGCCACCTTCGCCACGTATCTGCTGGCACGGCACCACTACAGCGGTCCGCAGTCCCTCCCCGCGGAGACCAGCGTGGCGACGCTCACGCTCTTCCTGATCGCCCTGTGGGTTCTGGCGATCGTCGCCCGCCCCTACACCTGGTGGCGGATCGGGCTGGTGCTGGCAATGGGGCTCTGCTTCCTGGTCGTGATCGCGACGCCATGGCTGCAGAGCTTCTTCGAGTTGAAGCTCGTCGGGACGACGATGCCCTGGACGGCCGTCGCTGTCGCGGCGGTGGCGGTGGTCGCCCTCGAAGTGGCGTGGCACGAGGTCAATCTCCGGCTGCCCGGCTGACCTGCCGTACGACAGCGCCGTACAACCGCCGCAACGACCGCGCCGCAACAGCCGCCCCTTACTACGACCACGCCTCGCAACCCTCGTGCGGCGCGGCCGCGAGGCGGGGTCGCCGGGCCCGAGGTCGTGTACCTCGTCCTGCGCGCGAGCAGGACCGAGCGCGAGTGAGGGGGGCGGACTCCACCCGGCCCGAAAGGGGCTGAGGGCGGACTCCACCCGGACCGAGCGGGACTGAGGAGGGACTCCAGGCAGTCACCTGGTCAGGACCTGCTCGGCCCAGATCGTCTTGCCCCGTGCGCCGTAGCGGGTGCCCCAGCTGTGGGCCATCTGGGTGACGAGGTAGAGGCCGCGTCCGCCCTCGTCGTTGTCCCGGGCATGCCTGGCGTGCGGAGAGGTGCTGCTGCCGTCGCAGACCTCGCAGATCAGATTGTGGCTGCGGATGAGTCGCAGGGTGATCGGTTCCTCGCCGTAGCGGATCGCGTTGGTCACCAACTCGCTGACGATCAGCTGCGTGATGTCCGCCTCTTCCCCCAGCCCCCAGTGCTCCATCTGCCGGATGGCCAGCTTCCGGGCGTGTCCCACCGCTTCCGCGACCCGTTCGATGTCCCACGTGACACAGCATTCGGTGGGCAGGCCGTGCAGGCGCGCCACCAGGAGGGCCATGTCGTCCTGGGGCTGTGCCGGCAGCAGTTCGCTGATCAGGGTGTCGCACACCTTCTCCGGGCCCGCCGTCGGCGGCATGCGCGAGAGCGTTTCGCGCAGCTGGTCGAGTCCCGCGCCAAGGCTCTGCTCCCGTGATTCCACGAGGCCGTCGGTGTACAGGACCAGCGTGTCGCCGTCGGCGAGCTTGATCTCACCCGATTCGAAGACGACCCCGCCCAGCCCCAGGGGAGGACCCACCGGCAGGTCGACGAAGCCGACGCTGCCGTCCGCCGACAGCACCGCGGGCGGAGGGTGGCCGGCCCGCGCCATGACGCAGTGGCGCGAGACCGGATCGTAGATCGCGTACAGGCAGGTCGCGGTCATCGCCTCGCTGACCCGGAGTGCCTCGTCGTCGCCCTGCTCATCGACGAAGCGGTTCACCTGGTCGTCGAGATGGGTGAGCAACGCGTCGGGCGCCATGTCGAGATCCGCGAGGGTCCGCACGGCGATCCGGAAGCGCCCCATCGACACCGCCGACTGCAGATCGTGACCCACCACATCGCCCACCACCAGCGCCACTCGCGCACCGGACAGGGGGATCATGTCGAACCAGTCGCCACCCAGGCCGGCATGGCCACTCGCCGGCAGATAACGCGACACCGCTTCCACGGCCGTGGTCGACGGCAGGCGCTGGGGGAGCAGGCTGCGCTGCAGGGTCAGCGCGGTCGTCCGCTCCCGGCCGTAGCGGCTGGCGTTGTCGACGCACACCGCCGCGCGGGCGACGAACTCCTGGGCCAGGAGGACGTCGTCGGCCTCGAACCGGCGGGGGTTGCGGAAACGAGCGAACACCGCCGTACCCAGCGCGGCGCCCCGAGCGATCATCGGGACGAGCAGCCAGGAGTGGACGGCGGTGTCGTGCCCCGGCCCCGCCCGGTCGGGACCCGCCGCGGCAAGCCGGGCGCGCAGCTCCTCTCCGTTCAACAACACCGGCTCGCCGTGCATCAGCGCCTCGGGAGACGGCGAGCCGGCCACGGTGGCCAACGCGTCGATGTCCCCCACCGCCTCCGCCGTGAGCCCGTCGCCGCTCCCGTCCTCGAGCACGCTGCGCTGCGCGGCCCGGCGCAGGACCACGGCCTCCGGTTCCTGCAGGCTGCGCGGCTCACGGCCTTCGAAGACGGAGTCCAGCAGATCGACGTAGGCGACGTCGGCGAAGTGCGGCACCGCGACATCCGTCAGCTCCCGAACGGTCTGCCACAGGTCCAAGGTGCTGCCGATGCGCGTACTGGCGTCGTTGACCAGAGTCAACCGCTCCCGCGCGTGTGCCTGTGCTGTCACGTCGGACACCGCGTGGGCCAGTGCGATCACCTTTCCCGAGCGGTCCGTGAGCGGAAGGATGGATTCGGACCAGACGTACTCCCGGCCGTACTCCCCGGGCGGGCTGCCGGGCACGACATGGCCCACGACCTCGGTGCCGATGAGGGCCTTGCCGCTCTCCAGAACGTGCTGCTGCCGGGCCTCGAGGGCATCGAAATCGAGCAGACCGGCAGGGTAGACCTCGCGCATCGTGTGCCCGGCGCGACGGGACCGCGCGACCACTCCCTGACGTCGGTTCTGCGCCAGGAACCGCAACTGCCTGTCGAAGACATCGATGAGGAACGGGGAGTCGGTGAACAGTCCCTTCAACAGCGCATGGCCGAACTGCTGGGCCGCCACGACGTCCGTGCCCGCGGCCTGGAGCAGCCACTGGCGCTCGCCGGACGGCGTGGTGAGGGAGCACACCCACACCTCAGCCACCACCGGCTGCCCGTTCCGGTGCCGCAACACCATCGTCCCGAGCCGGATCGTGGGGTTACTGGCGTCCCGCCGTAGCAAGGCCTCGATGTCCGTTCGGCCATCCATCAGCTCCGCCACCGGGTGCCCGAGTACCTCCCGCGCCGGATAGCCCAGCAAGCGCGAGGCTCCGACCCCCCACCCGACCACCACACCGCGCGAGTCCAGGACCACACCGGCCTCGTCCCCCGGCTCAGGAAATCTGCTGGAGTCGCCTTGGAAGGAAAGGTCGCGCATCCCGTCACTCCGGGGTCGGTCCCTTATTGCTGATAAAGAAACCCTAATACGTCGCCCTTGCTTCGGAAGCTGAGGAATGAACTCTTCCCAGCTTTCCGCGGACACCCTCCCAGGCTGTGGAGGACGGGCCGCGTCACCTCCGTACCAGCAGCCGCTCCCTCAAGGTCCGGCACCCTCGCCACCACCTCTGACCAGTAACGATGCCAGATCGCAGAAGGGCCGGTCCTGGCCGACGGGGAGCGCGGCGGGTGCATTTCCCGGGACCCGGTCCAAACTCGCTGAAAGCGAACCGGAGCCGATGGGAGGTTGCGTGTGCAGTGGCGTGTGCGAACCCCTCGGTGCGGATTTCGCGACTGCCGAGAACCGGAGCGTCCCGGGATCACAACGGGGGTTCCCCCGGCGAAAGAGTTCCCGGGACACGCCCGGATCAGCGAACGGCGCCCGTGACCTGTCCTCACCGGTGGGGCGGCAGCTCCCTGACCTCCCGGCAGGGATCGGGTGGAAGCCGGCTGCATCCGCGTGTGCGGTGAGGGTTACGGGAGTGCCCGCAAACGGAACCTGGAGGAGCGGCCCCGGCCGGCCGGTGGGCGGCGGCTACTGGTCGAACCAGCGGTCCCGCGCCAGCTCCTCCGTGCGCGAGGAGTCCTCCAGCAGCGCGGCGACCTCGAAACGGCGCGGCCACTGGCCCGCCGCCCAGGCCAGGCCGGCCGCCACGCCCTCCAGAGTCGCCGCGTGCAGCACCCCGTCCGGCGTACGGCGCCAGTCGGTCCCGACCCCGTCGACGAGCAGCTCCTCGTGCTCGACATACGTCGCGGGTGCCGCCGGGCCGAGGAGCGTGCGCACCGCCTCGGGTACCTCGTACGTCTCGCCGCCACCCGAGGTGATCCGCCCCTCGTACACATCGCTGAGCCGCCGTACCTGCAGCAGCTCCGCCAGATCCGCCGCCCGCCCGGGCCGTACGGGCAGCAGAGCCCGGCCCGGGGCCAGCGGCAGCAGGTCGGGGGCGTCGGCCACCAGCGCCTCGGCCGCGTCCACGACCCGCACCTCGCCGTCGACGACCGCCCGCAGCTCGTCGGGGAGCGTCACCTGCTCCGGGTCCAGCTCGGCCAGCGCGCTGTAGAGGGCGTGCAGTTGCGCCGCCGCGACCGGACGCCCGGGGTCGGCGAGGCGGGCCAGCAGCTCCGCCGCGCCACCCGGCTCGTCCAGCAGCGCGGCGACGGAGGTGCGGACGCCGAGCGCCCGCAGCACCTGTTCGTCCTCGAAGCCGTGCGCGTCCGCGGACTCGTAGAGCCCGGCGAGCAGCGGGTCACCGCCCGCGGCCCGGAGCCCGGCGGGGCGGCGCCCGTCCAGCACGGGGTGGCCGCGCAGCCACCACGCCGTGTACGGGCGTACGGTCTCGGTCGTCCCGTCCGGCAGCAGGACCCGTACGGGGGCGGTCAGCGCGTCCCGCAGCGGCGGCTGGGCGAGCAGTGCGAGCGCCTGCGGCCAGGCGTCGTCGTCGACCAGGTCGAGATCGCGGACGGCGATGATCTCGGTGGCGACGGGCGGCACCGGGGTGTCGGGCAGCCGGTCGAGCACGTCCTCGCACCACACGTCCACGGAGTCCAGCAGTCCGGCGTCGTCGGGCTCGGCGAAGTCGCCGTCGCGGGGCTCGAGTTCATCCGGATCGAGGACGACGTCCGTGGCCCGGACGAGCGCGAAGTTCGCCAGCACGCCGACCGCGGTGAGCGGCTGCTCGCCCCATCGGTCGGCGAGGTCCGGATCGCAGGCGGCCAGCTCGCCCTCGCGCATGATCTGTTCGAACGGGCTGCCGGGGAGGACGAGTTCACCGGCGGGGGCGAGTTCACCCTCGTCGTCGGGGAGCGCGAGAGCGGCGAGCCACGGCTCGTCGCCGGGCTCGAGCTGGGCGTCCCGTACGAGCCCGAGCACGGCCTCGGCCAGCTCCTCCGCGTCGAGCGCGTCCTCGTCCCAGATCTCGTCACTGTCGAGGGAGCCCGCCACGGCGTTCCGCACCTGCGCGGTGGTCAGCACGGCGCGGGGCGTCGCGGGGGTCGCGCCCAGCTTCTCCAGGAGCGGGTGCGCGGCGTCGGGGTGGGCGACCTTGAGGCCGAGCCGGGCGAGGGTGGCGGCACTGGTCGGCCCCGGCGCGGCGGCGGTGACGGTCCCGGTGCCCGCCTCGGTGCCGGGGGCGGTCCCGGTCGCGGGAGCGGGGATGAGGGTCGCCCCGACGACGACGTCGGACACATCCGGGTGCCGATGCCCCTCGGCGGTGTCCCCGGCGCCCGGGAGGGGCAGCAGGATCTGCCGCGGGCCGATGGTCGTCCGGCCGTCGGCGAGCGGCACCGGCAGACCGCTGAGGCGGTCCGGATCGGTACCGGCCAGGCTGTCGTAGAGCCGCCGCCACCACGCGGGGGCGCGCTCGACACCGGCGAGCCGGTCGATGGCCTCTCCGAGGGGCACCCGCGCGACCCCGAGCGCACGCAGCTCGACGCGCCGCTCCAGCCCCGCGGGCAGCAGACTCGGGAACAGCTCGGCGAGGACCCGTACGGTCCCGGCCCCGGCGCCCTCGATGATCTCGGCGTCGGCGGGCCGCAGCGCGTGTCCCTCCCCAGCGGTAGCGCCCCGCGGCGCGAGCGGATCGTCCCAGTCCGCCCGGTCCGCCTGCTCCTCTCGCTCCGGATGCGCACCGCCCTCCCCCGGACCCGGCGCGGGCGGAGCGGCGCTCGGGAGGAAGGGGACGCGGGGCAGGAGGCGGAGGATCTCGGAGCGGAGACGGCCATCGAGTTCGCCCGAGCCGAGCGGGCCGGGGACCAGGTCGATCGTGCCGGTGCCGACGGGCCGCCAGTCGCGCAGCAGTGTGACGTACGCCTCGGCGGCGCGCTCCACCAGGAAGTCCGTGAGCGGGCCCGGCGCGGCGTGACGGCGGGTGGGCTCCAGCGGGAGCGAGGCGATCAGCAGCGCGGGCAGACCGAGCGGCTCGTCGGTGGGGGTGGGCGCATGCACCACGGGCGCGGTGCCGGGGCGCGCGGGCGCGCCGTCCTCCGTGTCGCTCACGGGCACCGCCCAGGTCACGGACCACGCGGGGCGCAGCCGCTCCTCCACGGGCCGGTCGGCGAGCAGCGCCGCGTCCAGCCGGCCGCCCACGGCCGCGGTGCGCCAGCGGGTGGTACCGCGCACGCTGTCCTCGATCACGGCGTACGGGGCTTCCTGACGATGCGTCAGTGTCCGTACGCCCTCGGGGGTCTCTACCACGATCTCGGACAACCCGGGGAGGGTGAGCAGCAGCGCGTCGTCGATCCCCTCGAGGAGCCGGGCCGCGAGATCGGCGGCCGCGCCGTCGCGCAGGGGCAGCACGACGGCGGTGTCGTAGCCCACGGGGGCGATGCCCTGCGCGGGCAGCGGCAGCCGCAGCAGGGGTACGTGGCCGTCGCGGCGGCGCAGCTCGTCGGCGAGGCCCGGACTCACTGCGGCCGCCTCGGTCGCGAGCTCCCGGGCCTCGGCGAGGGACCAGCGCACTCCCCCCGTGCGGCCGACGACGGCGGGCTCGTCGCTGACGGCGAGCACGGCCGCGAAGCCCACGCCGAACCGGCCGACGGAGCGCGCAGTGTTCTCGTCGTTCTCGTCGTTCTCGTCGTCCCGCTTCGCCGAGGCGCGCAGTGTGGAGAGCGACTCGACTCCGGCGGCGTCGAGCGGGGCTCCGGTGTTGGAGGCTGCGAGCACGGCGGGGGCGCCGTCCGCGGCGGGGTGGAGCGTCAGCCTCAGGCGACCGGGGACACCCGAGCGGGCGGCCGCGTCGGCGGCGTTCTGGGCCAGCTCGACGACGAGCCGGTCCCGGTAGCCGCCGAGAGCCAGATCCTCCTCGGCGTTGGCGTCCTCGCGGAAGCGGGCGGGTGACGCGGCCCACGCGTCCAGGACACCGCGCCGCAGCCGCGCCGTCCCGAACGGGTCCGCCCCGTCGGCCGTCGCCCGCACCATCGCCGTGCCGCTCACGTGTCGTCTCCCTCTCCCGGACCACGCACTGTCAGCGCCGAACGTACCGCTTACGACGCCGGAAGGCTGTCCGCACCCCCTGCCGGTCCCCCGGGGACGGGTCCCGCGGACGGATACACGCGCCCCTTCCGGGAGTGTTGAGCGGGCACACCCGCAAGCAGGCTGCTCCTCGCGGACGGCGGCCGGAGGGGGAGGTCAGGAGTGACCGAGTTCTTCCTCCGCCGGAGTCGTGTCCTCCACCGAGCCGCCCGTACGGTCCGGGTGCAGCGGCAGCAGGTCCACCTTCGTCTCGTCGATCACCGGAGGCGCCGGGCGCGGCGGCTTCGGCATGACCGCGGCCTCGGAGTGGCCGCCGCAGCCGTAGGCGAGCGACACGACCCGCCCGTCCGCCGGGGAGAACTCGTTCGCGCAGACCCCGAACGCCTGCTTGAGCGATCCGGCCAGCGGCAGCAGGAACGCACAGGTCGCACACGCGGCGGGTGCGGCCTGTGCCATCGGCGTCTTCGCACCGTACGCCTCGTCCCAGCGGTCCGCCGCGGTGTGCAGCCCGTAGCGGGAGAGGACCCGCGCGCGGCGCATCCCCAGCTCCTCGGCCACGGCCGAGATGCTGCCCCGGGCCGGGGGGATGTTCAGCGCCGACGGCGGTACGGCCGAGACGTCCGCGTCCTCGGCTTCGGCGAGCTCCTCCAGGTCGCGTGAGCGCTCCGTCTCCTCGGAGACGAGGGAGTTCGGCGGAGGCGCGTCCTCTCCGGTGAAGCCGGGCTCGAGCCGCAGGTCCTCCGCCTCTGTCGGCAGCAGGTCTCCCGGGCCCATGTCCCCGGGCCGCAGGCGCTCGCTCCACGGCACCCACTCCGGCGCGAGCAGCGCGTCGGAGCCGGGCAGCAGCACCGTCTCGTCGAGGGTGACCACCTTGGCGCGGGAGGCGCGGGCGACGGTCACCGCCCACCGCCAGCCGCGGTAGGCCGGTTCCCTGCAGTCGAAGAAGTGCGTGACGACCCGGTCGCCGTCGGCGACCACACCGAGGTGCTCGCCGACGGACTCCTCACCCGCGGCCTCCACGGCCGCGGCCAGGGCGAGTTCGACCGCCTCGGCGCAAGCACGGTCAGGGGTACGGCTTCGCATCGTCGCAGCACTCACAAGAATCGATTCTCTCCTACGCCGTATGACGAGTGCGCCAGCCGAACCGGCCGAGCGGCCGGAAGGACAACGGACGGAGCGGACCGTGGGACCGCGTCGACGTCCGCGCCCGATCGGCTTCGGGCGCACCTGTTACACCCCATTCTGCGGGATGGCGGACAGGCGCGCGGCCATGAACAACCGCTGGTGGCGCGCTAGTGCTCCGCCGTGCAGGTCCGGCGAGGGTCGGTGCGGCGTCTGGTGCCGTGTAGCGCAAGGCGGAAGATCGCTCTCGTACCGAGATCCCATGCCGACCGGCCGGGGGGTACTCGAGCGACTCCGACAACGCGGCGCGGTGCTCCCGGCCGACGGCCGGGGGCGTGCGGTGCCAGGCGTCGCGCCGTCGCAGGATCTGCGCGGCGGAGCACTAGGCACGCTACCCCCAACCGCTGCCCGTGGCCCACCCTCCCCCGACTTCGTCCCCGCCGGAACGGCACGGCCGCCCCCACAGGAGCACCGCACGAGTCCGGCCGGAGCGCTCGCCCGTACGGGCCGGAGGGCTTCGCGAACCCCCGGCACGGCCCGTCCGGACCCCGCCGGAAGGGCACGGTCGTACGGGCGGTGGCCACGCACGAACCCGGCAGGAACGGCACGTTCGGCCTCGCCGGAAAGCGCCCGGACCCAGCAGGACCAGCACGTTCCGCCTCGCCGGAGGACGGCGCGTACCCCACCCGAAAAGCGCTCGGGCCCAGGCGGGCACGGAGGAAGGAGGCGGAGAGCATTTGCCCGGGGGCGCCCCGGGGACGGCGGGCGGGGCGTCGGCGGAGCGGTGACAGGCAAGCCACCACCGCCGTCCGGCGGAAAGACCCCTGGCGCTCACCGGACCGGCGGTCTGGTGTGGATGGGTTGGGGCATATTGACGGAGTGGCAGCCGACTGGTCGTCCGACAGCACGGGTCCGCTCCGCCGCGTCGGCGCGGCAGTGGGCCGGGCGCTGCATCTGCCCTTCACCGCCACCGCCCGTGGCATCCGCCGGGCCACGCACGCCCACGGCGCGGGCGAGTCGGGCCTCGGCAAGCTGATCGAGCTGCACGCCGTGAACGCCGCCGGCGACATGATGATCACCGTCGCGCTGGCCTCCACCGTCTTCTTCTCCGTCCCCACCGACGAGGCGCGCGGGCGGGTCGCGCTCTATCTCGCGGTCACCATGGCCCCGTTCACCCTCCTCGCCCCCGTCATCGGCCCGCTCCTCGACCGGCTGCCGCACGGCCGCCGCGCCGCGATGGCGGGCGCCATGCTCACCCGGGCGCTGCTCGCCCTGACCATGTCGGGCGCCGTCGAGACCGGCGGTCTGCAGCTGTATCCGGCGGCGCTGGGCGTGCTGGTCGCCTCCAAGGCGTACGGGGTCGTCCGCAGCGCCGTCGTGCCCCGGCTGCTGCCGCCCCGCTTCGCGCTCGTCAAGGCGAACTCCCGGGTGACCCTGGCCGGGCTGCTGGCCACGGGGGTGGCGGCGCCCGTCGGGGCCGTTCTGCAGCACATCGGGCCCAGCTATCCGCTGTACGGGGCCTGCGCCGTCTTCGGCCTCGGGACCTTCCTCGCCTTCACGCTGCCGCACAAGGTGGACTCGGCGAAGGGCGAGGCGAAGGCGCGCTTCCTCGCCCACTCCCACGGCCGCACCGCCGCCACCGAGCAACACCACGAGCCCGGTGTGGTCGGGGCCGGGGCGACCCGGACACGCCACGTCCCGGCCTGGTTCGCCCGACTCCGGCGCCGCGGGGCGGTGACCCGGCCCCGACGGCCCGGGCTGCGCACCGTCGGCCCGTCCGTACTGCACGGGCTGCAGGCGAACGGCACGCACCGCGCGCTCTCCGGCTTCCTGATCTTCTTCCTCGCGTTCCTGCTGCGCGAGCAACCGCTGGGTGGGCTCAGCGCGGCGTTCTCGCTCGGCCTCGTGGGAGTCGCGGCGGGCGTGGGGAACGCTCTCGGCACGGCGGTCGGAGCGTGGCTGAAGGCGCGCGGCCCGGAGGTGATCATCGCGACGGTGCTGGGACTGGCACTCGCAGCGACGCTCTCGGCGGCCGTGTTCTTCAACCCCGTGACGCTCGCCCTCGTCACCGCCACGGCGGGCTTCACCCAGGCGCTGTCCAAGCTCTCGCTGGACGCGCTGATCCAGCGGGACGTACCGGAAGAGGTACGGACCTCCGCGTTCGCCCGGTCCGAAACGCTTCTGCAGATGTCGTGGGTGGTGGGCGGCGCGATCGGGATCTCGCTGCCGCTGAACGGCGTGCTGGGGATGTCCGTGGCGTCCGCCGTGGTCGCCGGGGGTGTGATCGCGACCGTACGGGGGCTGCTCGCGGCGGCCCGGCGCGGCACGCCGCACCCCCGCGTGGCGTGAGAAGAACGGCCCGATAGCCTTCGCGCATGAGCATTGCCACGCGGCGGAGCCGCAATTCGATGCAGAGCAGGAGCAGGACCGCCCGCACCGCCGCGGCCGCCGGTGCCGTGACGCTGGGGCTCCTCGCCCTCTCCGCCTGCGAGAAGCCGACCCCGCTGGCCACCGTCACCGTGGGCTCGGACACCGTGTCCTCCGAGGCCGCCTGCTACACCGACGGCAAGAAGCTCTCCGAGAAGGACCTGCGCGACTGCATCAGCGCGAAGTCCGGCAAGAAGCTCACGGTCAGCGAGGGCGAGCGGATCCGGATCGGTGTCGATCCCGAGGTCGCCGACTCGGGCTGGGCCATGGTCGTCAACGGCCAGGGCACGATGACCGAGGCGAGCAAGGACACCTACCGGAGCTTCGACTACGACGAGATCTTCGCCCCGACGCAGACCCCGACGGGCGGCGGGGCCGCTCCGAAGACCGCGCAGGTGGCGATCATCGAGGTGGACGAGTCGGGTCAGGCGAAGGGCGCCTGGCTGTTCACGCTGAAGCGGAACTCCTCCTGACGGACGGCCCTCCGTACCGAAGGGCACAGGCGCGACCGAAGGGCACCGGCTGATGCGCGTCCTCGTCGTCACCGCTGTACCGGCGGAGTCCGAGGCGGTCACGGCCGGGCTCTCGGGGGTGCTCGCCACCCCGGCCGGGGCCGTGCCCGATCCCGGTCGCACCCCGACAGGGCCGGTGTCCCCGGCCCCCTCCGCCCCCGCCCCGGCTGCCGGGCCCGTCATCGATGTGATCGCCCCCGGCGTCGGGCCGGGGGCCGCCGCGGCCGGGACCGCCGCGGCGGTGACCGCCGGAGCCCTGACGGGCCGGCCCTACGACCTCGTCGTGTCCGCCGGGATCGGCGGCGGCTTCACCGGGGTCGCACCCGTCGGCTCGGTGGTGGTGGCGGACGCGATCGTCGCCGCCGATCTGGGAGCCGAGACCCCGGAGGGCTTTCTGCCCGTCAGCGAACTGGGCTTCGGTACGAGCGTGCACCGGCCCCCTCCCCTCCTCTCCGGCGCCGTTGCAGGGACGGCCTCCGCCGTTCACGGGACGGCGCTCACCGTGTCGACCGTCACCGGCAGCGCCACCCGCGCCGCCGAGCTGGCCGGGAGCCACCCCGGCGCCGCGTCCGAGGCCATGGAGGGCTTCGGTGTCGCGGAGGCCGCCGCCGCACAGGGGCTGCCCGTGCTCGAGATCCGGGCGATCTCGAACGCCGTGGGCCCGCGCGACCGGGCCGCCTGGCGGATCGGCGAAGCGCTGGCCGCCCTCACCGGGGCCTGCGGCGCGCTGGTGTCCGTACTCGACACATGGCAGGAGCCCCTCTCGTGAGCGCAGCACTGAAGATCGCCTACTCGCCGTGCCCGAACGACACCTTCGTCTTCCACGCCTGGGCCCACGGTCTCGTCCCGGGCGCGCCCGCACTGGATGTGACCTTCGCGGACATCGACATCACCAACGGGATGGCCGAGCGCGGAGAGCTGGATGTGCTCAAGGTGTCGTACGCCGTGCTGCCGTGGATCCTCGACCGCTACGCCCTGCTGCCGTGCGGCGGGGCGCTCGGCCGGGGCTGCGGCCCGCTCGTGCTGACCCGGGAGCCGGGCACCGCGCTCGCCGGGAGGACCGTCGCCGTACCGAGCGAGCGGTCGACGGCGTATCTGCTCTTCCGTCTGTGGGCCGCGGCCGAGGTCCCGGGCGGGGTGGGGAACGTCGTCGTCCTGCCGTTCCACGAGATCATGCCCGCGGTCCGGGACGGCAAGGTCGACGCCGGACTCGTCATCCACGAGGCCCGCTTCACCTACCGGGACTACGGCCTCCACTGTCTCGCGGACATGGGCGTGCACTGGGAGTCCACGACCGGTCTGCCGATCCCGCTCGGCGCGATCGTCGCCCGGCGGGACCTGGGCACCGAGCGGCTGACCCGGCTGGCGGAAGCCGCGCGCACCTCGGTACGGATGGCGTGGGCGGACCCGGAGGCGTCGCGGCCGTATGTCCTGGAGCACGCCCAGGAGATGGACCCGGCCGTCGCCGACCAGCACATCGGGCTGTACGTCAACGAGTTCACCGCCGACCTCGGCGAGGACGGCTACGCCGCCGTACGCGGTCTGCTCACACGTGCGGCGGCCGAGGGGCTCGTACCGCCCCTCGGCCATGACGCGCTCAGCTCCTAGCCAGCTAGGGCGTGTTTCGAAAGTCCCGCCTGGCCCGCGACGCCTGGCACGCACGCTCGCTGCGTTGTCGGGCTCGTCCGAGTACGCCCAGTACGAGGACGACCCTCCGCCTTGCGATCGCACGCACCAGCCGCCGCGACCCCCGCCCTTCAGGCGGACGGCGCTACTTTCGAAACACGCCCTAGTCTCGTGATTCCGTTTAACTCACTTCGAGTCATTCCTGACCAGCTTCTTCGGCGCTTCTCCTACAGGCCGGCCAGCCCGCGCGCGGTATAGCGGGCCTTCCAGCGGTCCACGCGGTCCACGTCACCGGCAACACTCCGGCGAGGTCTGTCCTTGCGACGCCGCCCCTCGGCGGACCACAACGCAATCCGGGCCCGCAGGGCAACATCAGCAGACACGTGACGCGAGCCCGCCACCTCCCGTAAATCATCAATCTGTTCCGAGGAGAGATCCATGCCGGGAGCAATGAGCCCATCGACGAAAGGTGACTCAAACAGGATCACGAGGCACTGGAGGGGTCCGGGTCCTGCGGAAGCGTGCAGCTAGCATGCATGAGCTACGGCCTACTACAGACGAGGTGCGCACTTTGACCATCACCGGATTAGCGGTATTGGGGCAGAAGCTGAAACGGGTTGGCGGCGAGGTCGGCAGATTCGGCACGGTGGGAGCTGTCGGCTGGGTGGTGGACACAGCGGTGTTCAACCTTTGCTTGCATCTGGCGCACCTGCAGACAGTCCGTTCCGGATTGATCGCCAACTCGGTCGCGATCGGGACCAATTACCTCGGAAACCGCTACTGGACCTACCGCAACTGCGACAAACGCCACGGCATCAGAGAGGCCACCCTGTTCCTGCTGTTCAGCAGCGTGGGAATGGTCATTCAGAACGGTGTACTCGCCCTGTCGCACTACGGCTTCGGCTACACATCGTCTCTTGCCGACAACGTGGCGAAGAACGTGATCGGACTCGCCTTGGCCACCGGATTCCGCTTCTGGTCCTACCGGACTTGGGTGTTCCGGAAGCGGCCCCGGAGCGAAAGCGACGTGGACCACACAGAAAGCGTTCTTGAACGCGCGGGGTCGGGTGGAAGCCGGGCTCGCGGTCTCTGAGGTGGGTGACTGCCTCCTCGGCTCGAGGTTGCTGAACGGAACAGCAGGGGGGAATTCCATCAAGTCCGTGGATCAGCGCAAAGCCACATGCTCGTCACTCATCCGGAAGGGACGTACGCCAAGTCGATTACCGGCCCCGAGCAAGGGCGGGCACCGCTGGCCGGCGCAAGTCGCCGTAGTGCCGTCGATCGTGACGTCAGCGCGCGGTCTGTGGGGCATAAGGCGTGATCGGTCGATGTGGCGGGACGAATCCGTCACTTTTCAGATGGCTCACCGGAGCTTCCCCGAGTTATGGGCGACGCTGGAACAGCAAAGCAGTGCACGGCCTGTACTACCTGCTCATACATGCATGGTTCGCCCGTCTGGGGCGGCGGTCTGATGGCCACTACGTCTGCCATCCGTGGTGGCCATGGCCACCCCAGCCGGTGCCGTGACATGGCTGGGGCCAGACTCCTCCAGGTCTCCGGGCTGGTTTCGGCCCTGGCCAGGCTCGCCCATGCCTTCCTGGCCGCGATAGCCACGTCAAGGTCGAAAGGGAGACGAAGAAACGGTGCTCCACGTGTTACTCCCCTCACCGTGGCAGAAGTGCGGCGTCTCATGGCCGCTACCCGCACCAAACCCACCGACCGGCGGCGTCGAACGCGCGCTGAACTGGTCCCGCTGGCGACGGCGTCGCAAGGCCACCGCCCAGGGATGCCACTACCGCCGCCGCACGGGTTCAGTGTCTCGCCGCCATGAGTCACGAACCGCCGGCACATGACGTGCCATGACCTCGATATACTCAGCACCAGCACCCTGACCAGCACTGATACCGGAACTGGAGTGCTAGACGTCCAGCTGGTCGGCCACCGCGCGCAGCATGCCCGCGATCTTGTGGCCGTGCGCCTTGTCGGGGTAACGCCCGCGCTCGAGCTGCTGCGAGACGCTCTCCAACAGTGTGGTGAGGTCCTGGACGATCGAGGCCAGCTCATCCGGCTTGCGACGCTGCGCGGCCGCCACGGACGGCGCCGGGTCGAGAACCGTCACGGACAGTGCCTGGTCTCCGCGGTTGCCCGCCACCACACCGAACTCGACGCGCTGGCCCGGCTTGAGTGTGTCCACTCCGGGCGGGAGTACGGAGGAGTGCACGAAGACATCGCCGCCGTCATCGCGGGAGAGAAAGCCGAAGCCCTTCTCACTGTTGAACCACTTGACCTTGCCGGTAGGCACGTCTGTCCTCGTCCTCGTACTCGTCGGGGAAAACAACCACAAACAGCTCTGGATAGCAGTACAGCGGGCCGTGAGACCCGCCATGTCCAAGGCTAATGGTCCCGTACCTGGTGACAAGACGTCGCCTGGTGGTTCCTCAGCGCTCCTGGAGCCGATCTACCCTGGTCCGATGAGCAGTACTCCTTCCTCCGCGGGTGACCGGCTCGTCCGGATCGGCGCGATCGTCTTCATCATCGGCGCGATGGCGACCCTGGCCACCATGGCGCCGCTCTTCCTGGGCGGTGATCCCCTGCCGTCGGCCGCGTACTTCGTCTGCATGCTGATGGGCGTCGGCTTCGTCATCGCCGCGGCCGGCGTGCTGCGGTCGATCACCGCCGCGACCCCCCGCGCCGAGGGCCGGGGGCGGCGTCAGGCCGGGCCGGACCGGTAGCCGACGAGCCAGGCCGGGAACTCGGTCAGGTCGGAGAGGACCACATCCGCCCCGGCGGCGCGTAGTTCGGCCGCGCCGAACGGACCCGTGGCGACCGCCACGGACAGCGCACCGGCCGCCCGAGCTCCCCGGATGTCACCGGTGTGGTCGCCGACGTAGACGGCCGCGCCGTGTTCGCGCAGCGCCTCCGCCTTGGCCTCCGCCCACAGCCAGCCGATCACGGCGTCGGGGTCGATCCCCAGATGCTCGAGGTGGAGCTTGGCGTTGGGCTCGTGCTTGGCGGTGACGACGATCGCCCGCCCGCCCAGACCCTGTACGGCGGCGACGGCCTCACCGGCCCCGGGCAGGGCGGCAGTCGGGGCTATGGCCCGGGCGGGGTAGAGCTCGCGGTAGCGGTCACCCACCGCCTGGATCCGCTCGTCCGGGAACCAGTGCGCGAGCTCCTGTTCCAGCGGCGGACCGAGCCGGGTGATGGCGAGCTCGGCGTCGATGTACGTACCGGTCTCCGCCGACAGCGCCTCGTACGCCGCCTTGATGCCCGGGCGGGAGTCGATGAGCGTCATGTCGAGGTCGAAGCCGACCGTCAGGGGTTGCGTGGCCATCCCGTCATTGTGCCCTTGACCGGCCCCCTACTTAGGCTCGCCTTGCCTCCCCTGAGGATCGTCTCGTCCGACCGATGTCGCTACGGGCCATGGCCGCGCCGCCGTGGACGTACAGCGGGTGCTGGGCGGTCTCATGGTTGCCGCCCGGCACGCCGTCGGGGCACGACAGGCCGCGATGTCGCAGGTCAGCCTCCCGGCCGCCGCCGCGCTCTCCACACCAGGAAGAGGGCCGAGGCGACAGCCGCGGCGCGCAGGGCCACGGGCCAGGTCTCGACGAGCGCCGCGCCCATCCCGCCCTGGGGAATCGGCTCGCCCCAGCGCCCGTCCACCCGGCCCCACAGCCAGACGCCGGCGCTCGCCGCCACCAGCCCCGGCAGGCCGAGGGCGGCCAGCTTCGCCTCGGTGCGGGAGAGCTTGCGGGTGCCGTAGGCGATGAGCCAGCCGAGGGCGAGCGGGACCAGGGAACCGAGAGCGGCACCGGCGACGAGGAGGGCAGCGGCGGTCAGCAACAGCGGACTGAGCGGTCCCCGCGCCACGGCGTCACCGCGCCGCCGGGACAGCACACGCCGTAGCAGCCCCGGCCCGGCCGGGGCGGCCCCTTCCACGACCTCCGCGGGCCCGTCGCCCTCCGCGGCCTTCGTGCCCTTGGCGGCCTTCGCGCCCTTCCCTGCCCCCTCGGGGGCACGGTCCCGGGGCGGCGGCTCGAGTATCTCGGGAATCTCGATCCCGCCGGTGAAACCGGGGACGGACGCGCCCGGGCTGCCGAAGGGGCCGGGTTCGACCCGCCACCAGTCGGGCACGGCATCCCGCGGACCCAACTCGCCCTCACCAGCGAGATGCGGCGGCGCGGGCACGGCATCAGCGGCCGGAGCCGACTCCTGACGCGGTACGGGCACCCGGGGAGCACGGCCGACGCGCTGGGTGAACCCCGAGAGGCGCTCGCGGGCGCCGGCCGGCTTACGGACGGGTCCGGACGGCGGCGCAGGCGACGGCGCGGGCGAAGGACCGGGCGAAGCGTCAGGCACCTCGCCGACCGTGCCGCCCGACGCTCCGGTGGGTGTACCGCCCGTCCCGTCGCCGGATGTGCCGCGCGCCGCATCCACCACCTCGGTGGGCGTGCCCAGCTTGCCGAGAATCCGCTTCACGGCGGCCGGAGTGTCGGCAGCCCCGGCACGCTGCTGCTCGATCTCCGCCCGCAGCCGGGTGACCAGACGCATCCGGTCACCGGACGGCAGTTGCTGTTGCTGAGCCAGGTCACCGACCCGGCTCAGATAGTCGAATACGACCCGATCGCTCTCGATCCCCACCAAATCCCCTGCGGGCACGCGCACTTGTCGACGGCTTGACACCTGCCACGACGGTACCGGTTCACACGTCCCCCGGCCCCGGGGGACACGACGCCCTCTCCGGGCCCTGGGCCCTGCCGCCCCCGGGTGATCGCCAGGTCCGCTGCACGCCACGCGGTGCGTTCCCGGTCACCGTCGGCGAAGCGATGCTGTCAGGCCGGAGGGTCCGCGCCCGGGATGGTTGGGCGCGCAGGACGGTCGGGTGGCCGGAGCAGTCGGGCACCGCACACTTCGGCGCCCGGGACTGTTGGGTGCGCCGCGGCTTCACCGGCGGCGTCACCTGGGTAGGCGGGGAGCGGCTTCCCCCGATGGGGTGGGTTCGGCAGACAGGGCGCACAGCTCGGCGGCGGTGCTCCACAGCTCCTCTTCACGGCCCTGGTCGTAGGACGCAGGAGAGGACGGGGCTGCTTCGCGGCGGTCGATGTAGGAGCCGCTGGGGCCGGGACGGGTGCCTGCCGCAGCGTCGGCGACCCGGACGCCCGGCCCTTCACGCCCTCCGGCTCACTCCTCTTCGTTCCTCCACCCCGACCTCGTCCTCCCCCTCCTCCGCGGCACCGGCCGTGACCGGTCCGGGGAAGGGCACCAAGCCGTCGCGCGGCTGCGGCAGGCGTGGAAGCGTTGCGGCCCCGGGCTGTCGAGATCGGCGTGCTCGAGCCGGGCAGAAACCCGCCGCGGCACGAGCAGAGGCGGACGGTGGCGGCGTCCGGTCTGCGGGCGGGGCATGCGGGCCGGACGCGAGCCCGCCCGCAGGCCCCGGGGCGGAGGCCTGCGCCGAAGCCCGGGGCACCTGCGTCAGGCACCGAACGCCGGCCCCGCGGAGTGGCTATCGTGAGGCGGATGGCCACCAACCGGAACCGGGAGGAGCGCGTGCCGACAGAGCCCCGCGGCGGAAGCGGCAGCCGCCCCCGCACGGCCGCCCCGCCCCGTACGCTCGCCGACGAGTTGCGCACCCGGTCCGACGACGACCTCGCCGCCCTCCTCCGGGCACGGCCCGACCTCCTCTCCCCCGTCCCCGGCGACCTCACCCAGCTCGCCACCCGCGCCGGCACCCGCGCCTCCGTCGTCCGCGCCCTCGAACGGCTCGACCGCTTCGCCCTGCAGACCGCCGAGGCCCTGTCCATCGCGCCGGACCCCTGCCCGTACGCCACCCTGCTCGGCCTGATGGCGGGCGACCCCGGCGCTGAGGACGCACAGGCAGCCGACGACATCGAGCGGGAACTCCCCCGCGCCGTCGCCACCCTCCGCACGCAGGCGCTCGTATGGGGCGGGGACGAGCGGCTCCGTCTCGTCCGCACCGCCCGCGAGGTGCTGGCGGGCGGAGCCACCGGTTCGTCGCCCACCGGCCTGGGCCCCACCGTCGCCGAAGCGACCGCCGGAATGTCACCCGGCCGCCTCCAGGAGATCATCGCCACCGCCGGGCTCCCGGCCACCCATGACCCGGT
The DNA here is from genome assembly GCF_052245415.1 of Streptomyces sp. 8N706. NCBI lineage: Bacteria > Bacillati > Actinomycetota > Actinomycetes > Kitasatosporales > Streptomycetaceae > Streptomyces > Streptomyces sp. 8N706. Next base: position 70,196 of record NZ_JBQQBW010000004.1, read on the forward strand.
GACCGCCGTCGACGCGCTCACCGCCCTCTTCTCCGACCGCACACGGATGTCCGCGCTGCTCGCCGGGGCGCCGGAGGAGTCCCGGGAGACACTCGCCCGACTCGTGTGGGGCCCGCCGTACGGGACCGTGCCCGCGCACCCGTCCCCACCGGTCCGCTGGCTGACCGCCCGCGGGCTGCTCCTGCCGACCGGGCCGGGCACCGTCGTCCTGCCGCGCGAGGTCGCCCTGCATCTGCGCGGCGGCCGGGCGCACCGTACCCCCGAGCCCGTGGCACCGGCCGTTCGGCCCGCGGCCGAGCACCGTCCGCACCTGGTGGACGCGACCGCGGCGAGCCAGGCGCTCACCGCGCTCGGCACGGTCGAGGACCTCCTGAAGGAGTGGGACCTCGGCGGCCCGGCGGTGCTGCGCGCGGGGGGTCTGAGCGTCCGCGACCTGAAGCGGACGGCCGTCGCGCTCGACACGGACGAGGCCACCGCGGCCTTCTGGCTCGAACTCGCGTACGCCGCCGGACTGCTCGCGTCCGACGGCGAGGCCGACGAACGGTTCGCGGCGACCCCGGCGTACGACGAGTGGCTTCGCCGGCCCGCGGAGGAGCGCTGGGCCGAGCTGGCCACCGCCTGGCTGGCGGCGACCCGTACGGCGGGTGTCGTCGGCGGGCAGGACGCCAAGGGCCGCACGCTCGCCGCTCTCGGCCCGGGCCTGGACCGTTCGCCGTCCCCCCGGATCCGCCGCCGCACACTCGAACTCCTCGCCTCCCTCCCCGAAGGCGTCTCGCCCTCCCCGGATGCCCTGCTGGCCCGGCTCCGCTGGGAGCACGGGGCGGCGGCCTCCTCGGGGGGCGACCCCGGAGCGCGTGGGCCGCGGGCGACCGACGCGGCCGGCCCGGGGGCGGCCCCGGCGGCCCGGAGCCGGACAGGCCCGACGGCGGCCCGGAGCCCCGCGGGCCGTCCCGCGCCGGGCAGAGCCTCCGCCTCCCCTTCCCCGGCCGATCTCCGCACCCGTATCGCCCGGTGGACCCTCGCGGAGGCCGAACACCTCGGCATCACCGGCCGTGGCGCCCTCTCGGCCCACGGACGCGCCCTTCTGGGGCCGCTGCCGCAGGACGACGCGGAGCACGGGGCGCCGACCGGGGCGGCCGGGACCACAGCGGACACGGCCTTCACCGTCGCCGGTTCCCCAGGAGGCGGGGTGGACGGAAACCGCATCCCGGCCCAGTCGGCCACAGCGCCCGGCCCCCCGGCCGCCGTCCCCGGGGCGGGCCCGGGCCCGGCTCCGGCACCAGGCCGGGACGCCACAGCGGCCCGAGCCGCGGCGCTGCTCGGCCCCAACCTCCCGGCCCCCCTGGACCACGTCCTCCTCCAAGCGGATCTGACCGCCGTCGCGCCCGGCCCCCTGGAGCGGCCGCTCGCCGAGATGCTGGGAGTGCTCGCGAACGTCGAGTCGAAAGGCGGCGCGACGGTCTACCGGTTCACCCCCGGCTCCGTACGTCGCGCCCTGGACGCCGGCCGGACCGCCGCCGACCTGCACGCCTTCCTCGCGGAACACTCCCGTACGCCCGTGCCGCAGCCGCTCAGCTATCTGATCGACGACGTGGCCCGTAGGCACGGGCACCTCCGCGTCGGAGCGGCGTCCTCGTACGTCCGCTGCGACGACGACGCCCTGCTCGCCGAGATCGTCGCCGACCGGCGCTCGTCCGGGCTGGGGCTGCGCCGCCTCGCGCCGACCGTGCTGGCCGCGCAGGCGACCCCCGACCAACTCCTGGAGCGACTGCGCGAGATGGGGTACGCCCCGGCGGCCGAGTCCGCCGAGGGCGATGTGCTCGTGACCCGCGCCGACACCCGTCGCACCCCGCCGCGCGCCGCGCCCAGGCCCCTCCAGAGCGGCCCGCCCGTCCCCGACAGCACCCTGCTGGGCGCGGCGGTCAAGGCCGTCCGCGCAGGCGATCTCGCCGCCACGGCGGTCCGCAGGCCCCCGGCCGCGCGGACCCCCGCCGCCGCGGACGACGGCCGCCTCCCCCGCACCACCTCGGCCGAGACGCTCGCCACCATGCAGGCGGCAGCCCTCACCAGCAGCGCGGTCTGGATCGGCTATGTCAACGCGGACGGCGCCGCCAGCCAGCGGGTGATCGCGCCGGTGCGCGTGGAGGGCGGCTTCGTGACGGCGTACGACCACACCGCCGACGAGGTCCGTACCTACCCCCTGCACCGCATCACCGGCGTCGCCGAACTCGCCGACGACCCGGCCCACGAGGCGTAGGCCCTGCCGGACGATCTCGATGTGCTCGCTCTCCCGCAGCTCCGGCCGTCCCACCGCCCCCCTCGTCATCCACGGCGCGTTCGTCCACGGACAGGAGTCGGCCGACGAGCCCGGCGCCCGCGGAGCGCCCGTACGGGCCCGTGGCCGACGATCCGCCCGGCCATCGCCGCCGCATGGGGCACACTGGAGATTTGGCCGTAAGGGCCGAACCCGCGCAGAAAGGGCCGAGGCGTGAACGGACCGCTCATCGTCCAGAGCGACAAAACGCTCCTCCTGGAGGTCGACCACGAGCAGGCGGACGCGTGCCGCCGCGCCATCGCCCCCTTCGCGGAGCTCGAGCGAGCCCCCGAGCACATCCACACGTACCGCGTGACCCCGCTCGGGCTGTGGAACGCCCGGGCGGCCGGGCATGACGCCGAGCAGGTCGTCGACGCGCTCGTCGAGTTCTCGCGCTACCCCGTGCCCCACGCCCTTCTCGTCGACGTCGCCGAGACGATGGCCCGCTACGGCCGTCTCCGGCTGCTCAAGCACCCCACCCACGGCCTCGTGCTGGAGTCCTCCGACCGCCCCGTCCTCGAGGAGATCCTGCGCTCCAAGAAGGTCCAGCCGCTGGTCGGCGCCCGCATCGACCCGGACACGGTCGCCGTGCACCCCTCCGAGCGAGGACAGATCAAGCAGACGCTGCTGAAGCTGGGCTGGCCCGCCGAGGACCTCGCGGGCTACGTCGACGGCGAGGCGCACCCGATCGAGCTGCACGAGGACGGCTGGGCCCTGCGCCCGTACCAGCGGCAGGCCGTCGAGGGCTTCTGGCACGGCGGCTCCGGCGTCGTCGTCCTCCCCTGCGGCGCGGGCAAGACGCTGGTCGGCGCGGGCGCCATGGCGACCGCCAAGTCGACCACCCTCGTCCTCGTCACCAATACGGTCTCGGCGCGGCAGTGGAAGCACGAGCTGGTGAAGCGGACGTCGCTCACCGAGGACGAGATCGGCGAGTACAGCGGCACCCGCAAGGAGATCCGGCCCGTCACCATCGCGACGTACCAGGTCCTCACCACCAAGCGGAAGGGCATCTATCCGCATCTGGAGCTGTTCGACTCCCGTGACTGGGGCCTGATCGTCTACGACGAGGTGCATCTGCTCCCCGCCCCGGTCTTCAAGTTCACGGCGGACCTCCAGGCCCGCCGCCGCCTCGGGCTCACCGCCACGCTCGTACGGGAGGACGGCCGCGAGTCGGATGTCTTCTCGCTCATCGGGCCGAAGCGCTTCGACGCGCCCTGGAAGGAGATCGAGGCGCAGGGCTACATCGCGCCCGCCGACTGCATCGAGGTACGGGTCGACCTCACCGACAGCGAGCGGCTGGCGTACGCGACGGCCGAGACCGACGAGAAGTACCGCTACTGCGCCACCACCGACACCAAGCGCCGGGTCACCGAAGCGCTGGTCGAGCGGCACCGGGGGCAGCAGACACTGGTCATCGGCCAGTACATCGACCAGCTCGACGAGCTCGGCGAACACCTCGGCGCCCCCGTCATCAAGGGCGAGACGACCAACGCGCAGCGCGAGAAGCTCTTCGAGGCCTTCCGGCAGGGCGAGCTCGGCGTCCTCGTCGTGTCCAAGGTCGCGAACTTCTCGATCGACCTGCCCGAGGCGACGGTCGCCATCCAGGTCTCGGGCACGTTCGGCTCCCGCCAGGAGGAGGCGCAGCGCCTCGGCCGCGTGCTGCGTCCCAAGGCGGACGGCCATCCGGCGGTCTTCTATTCGGTGGTCGCCCGGGACACGATCGACCAGGACTTCGCGGCGCACCGGCAGCGGTTCCTCGCTGAGCAGGGGTACGCGTACCGGATCGTGGACGCCTCCGAACTGCCGGCCACGGACGAGGCGTAGCCGCCGTCCCGCCGTCGGCCGGGCCCGCGCCCGGCCGGCGGCGGTTGGCGACGCGTCCAGCGACGGACCACCGGTGACCGCTCGGCGTACTCGCCGAGGACGACCACCTTGAACGCGGCGCCCACGTACACGCGGATCGCGCGCAGCGCGTCTGGGGGAAGCCGGGCCGGAGCGTGAAGTCCGCCCAGTGGTCCTCGGCCGACGCGGTACTGGTCGACGAGGCCTCGGATCTCGTCGAGCGCACGCACTCGCTCGGGCATGTCGTCCTGGACGAGGCACAGGACCTCTCCCCCATGCAGTACCGCGCGGTGGGCCGTCGCTGCTCGACGGGTTCCGCGACCGTACTGGGCGATCTGGCCCAGGGCACCACTCCCTGGGCGACGGGGAGTTGGCCGGAGGCCCTGTCCCATCTCGGGAAGGCGGACGCGCGGATCGAGGAACTGACGGCGGGCTTCCGGGTGCCGCGCGAAATCATCGCGTACGCCTCGCGACTCCTTCCCGCGATCGCACCGGGCCTCGCGGAGGCGACCTCGGTCCGGGAGGCGCCGGGATCGCTCGTCGTACGAGCCGTGGACGCTCCCGCGGACCTGCCCGCCTCGGTCCTGGCCGCGTGCCGGGACGCGCTGGCGCAGGAGGGGTCGGTGGGGCTGATCGCGGCGGACGCACGTGTTCCGGTGCTCGTCGCGGCCCTCTCGGAGGCAGGCCTCGGCCACCTCTCCCCCGGCGAGGAGACCTCCGCCGAGGCACGGCTCACCCTCGTCCCGGCCTCGCTCGCGAAGGGCCTGGAGTACGACTACGTGGTGCTGGACGAGCCGGCGGCGGTGGTCGACGGCGAACCGGACGAGCGCACGGGGCTGCGCCGGTTGTACGTGGCCCTGACGCGAGCGGTCTCGGGCCTCACGGTGGTCCACGGGGCGCCTCTCCCCTCGGCCCTGAGGCTCTGACCGCTCGCTCGCGCCCGTGCGTGGAACCGATCCGGAGCGGACCAATTCCTGGATCGGTCCCGGTCAAGGTCCACCGGACCGCGGCCACACCGACACTGCCCGGACCTGGTCCGCAGCGAGCCCCGTCCGAGCACCCACCGGACCCCGGTCCGGGAGCGTTGCCCGGGACTGTCCGCGTCATGGTGACGGGGGCCGCGACCTCCGGGTGGGGGTCCTGGAACGTCCATTTACGGGCCTGGCGGCCCACACATACTCCCCTGGCCTTCGGCATGGGGGACCCCAGGTTTCCAGAACCCCACCCTCCGGCCCCGTCCCCCTCCCCACTCGGCCACAACAACCACGACTCGCACAACCCACCGCAATGGGCACCCACTCTGGTGGAGACTGTCAGAGCGCGTTGCGCCACTCGCGGACCGCCGCCGCCGAGACCGGGGAGGCCCAGCCTGCGGGGCGTGCCGCGGTGCCGATGTGGAAGGCGTCGATCCCGGCGGTGCGCAGTGTGGACACGTGATCCAGGCGGAGGCCGCCGCCGACCATGAGCCGCGCCTCGTAGCCCGGTTCACCCGAGCGCGCCGCCTCCGCGAGGAGCGTCGGCAGACCCTCGTCGACCCCGGCCGCCGACCCGGCCGTCAGGAAGGTGTCGAGGCCCGGCAGTCCGGCGAGCTGCTTGCGCGCCGCGTCACGATGGCGGGTGCGGTCGATGGCTCGGTGGAAGGTCCACCCGCAGCCTTCGATCACGGCGACCAGCGTCTCGACGGCCACCAGGTCCGGGTGCCCGTCGTGGTCCAGGAAGCCGAGTACGAACTCATCGGCTCCCTCCGCAAGCAGCTCCTCGGCCCTGGCGCACAGCCCGTGCACCCCCTCGGCGGAGAAGCCGGGATCGCTCCGGAGCATGACGCGCAGCGGAAGGTCCACCGCTGCCCTGACCTCCGCGAAGACCTCACGGGAAGGGGTCAGCCCATCGGCCGCCATATCGGTGACCAGTTCGAGACGGTCCGCCCCTCCGGATCGCGCGGCGATCGCGTCCTCGGCATTGAGGGCGACGACCTCGAGGATTGGTCTAGACATATCTCAAGGTTGCCACACGGGGACCACCGCCGGAAGCTGTGGCACACAATTGATTCATGGCAGCCACCGCCACCCATGACATCCTTCTCGCCCGCTGGTCCGACCTGCTGCGCCGCTGCCAGGAGGACCCGACCCCGGACCCCGTCCCGTACGGTGAGAACCTCCTCGCCCGATGGGCCGAACCCCAGCGGCGATATCACACCACACACCACCTGCTGGACGTTCTCGACCGCATCGAGGAGCTGGCGCACCACTGTGCGGACCCGGACGCGGTCCGGCTCGCCGCCTGGTTCCACGACGCCGTCTACCTGCCGGAGCGCTCGGAGAACGAGGAGCGCAGCGCGCGTCTCGCCGAGCGCGCCCTGCCCGAAGCGGGCGTCTCGGCGACGCGCACCGCCGAGGTGGCACGGCTCGTACGGCTCACGGTCACCCACGATCCGGAGCCCGGGGACGCGGACGGCGAGGTGCTGTGCGACGCGGACCTCGCCGTCCTCGCAGGCCCCCCACAGGCGTACGCGGCCTACGCCGCCGCTGTCCGCCAGGAGTACGGCTTCGTCCCGCACGACGCCTTCCGCGACGGCCGCGCCGCGGTCCTGCGCCAACTGCTCGGGCTGCCGCGGCTGTTCCGCACGGACACCGCCCACGACCGCTGGGAACGCACCGCCCGCCACAACATGACCGGGGAACTCGAACTCCTCACCGTGACGTGACGGCAGCGGAGCCCTGTCCCCGACCGGGCGAAGAAACCGGAACGGAGCCCGGCCCGGAACGGGCGAAGGAATACGGCAAGCGGAGCCCCCGACGGCGGGCGGGGGCCCACCACGCACCCGCGCCGCAAAACCCACCGCACCACAAAGCACCCCGCCCCACGCGCGGCAGCGGCCCCGCCGACGAGGCGCGGAAACGGGCCCCGCCCACCACGCCGGGAGCAACCCCACCCCGCAAGACCAGGAACGGGCCCAGCCCCGCAACGTGAGGAACGGGCCCAGCCCGCAAAAGCGCGGAGCGGCCCCGCCGGCGAGGCGAGGAGCCCGTCGGCCAGGCGTCAGCGCCCCTTCGGCCGCCGCAGCCCCGCCTCCGTCAGCCGTCGTACCAGCTCCTTGCTCCCCACCTCGATCGCGCCCGCCCCCACCGCGTCCCCGTAGCGATGGCTCGGCACGTCGTAGTGATCCCTCTCGAACGCCCTCTCCGGCGCCCCGATCCGCGCCGCGAAGGCATGGAGCTCCTCGTAGGAGACATCACTGACCATGTGCGACCACATCCGCCCGTGCCCGGGCCAGGTCGGGGGATCGATATATATCGCCACGGTCAGCTCCCCATGGCCGGGCCCAGGCGGCCCACCGGCGCGACCACCACGCCCGCCTTGCCGCACACCCAGTGCGGATCGGCGCCCAGCTCCGGTTCCACATCCAGGGCATGCGGGTCCCCGCCCTCCGTGCACACCGGGCACAGCGGCCACCGCCCGTACCGCTCGAGCAGGGCGTCCTGGACGTCCTGGGCCACCAGGCCCACCACGAACTCCACGCCTGGGGGCCACTGTTCGACCCACCACCGCCGGTGCGCCACCGCGTCTTCGACGAGCGATACGACATCGGCCTGGGCCACGCCCCCCGCCGTCAGGTCGGCGATGATCAGGGCGCGGGCAGCGTGCAGTGCCTGCTCAAGCTCCATGAGGCCCATTGTCGCCCCGCCCGGGGAGGGGTTGACTCCACCCCTGCCTGAAAATACCTTCCAAGGGTGAGCAGCAACATGAAGGAAACTTTCAGCGGCAACCGAGGCGGCGGCACCGGCAACCGAGGCGGCGACGCCGGCGCCGGCAACCGCGGCACCGGCCCCGGGAGCGCAGGCACCGACAGCGCGGCCACCGGCAGCCGGGGCAGCAGCGCGGGCACCGGCCCAGCCGGCGACCCGGGGACCAGCCGAGGAAGCAGCCCGGGGACCGGCCGGGGCAGCAGCGCCGACCGCGGCCGAGGCACCAGCAGGGGCATGGCTCCGCCCGCCCCCGCCGCCCTCGCCGCCAAGGTCCGTACGCTCGGCCCCTCGATGACCCGTTCGATGCAGCGGGTCGCCGAGGCCGTGGCCGGCGACCCGGCGGGCTGCGCCGCGCTCACCGTCACCGGTCTCGCCGAGCGCACGGGCACCAGCGAGGCCACCGTCGTCCGTACCGCCCGCGCCCTCGGCTACCCCGGCTACCGCGATCTGCGCCTCGCCCTCGCCGGTCTCGCCGCCCAGCAGCAGTCCGGGGCCGCACCGGCCGTCACGGCCGGCATAGCGGTCGACGACCCGATCTCCTCCGTGGTCGCGAAGCTCGCACAGGAGGAGCAGCAGTGCCTCGCCGACACCGCGGCCGGTCTCGACACGGCCCAGCTCGAGGCGGCGGTCACGGCGGTCGCCACCGCCCGCCGCATCGATGTCTACGGCATAGGGGCGTCGAACCTGGTGGCGCAGGATCTGGTGCAGAAGCTGCTCCGCATCGGCCTCATAGCCCACGCCCACGCGGACCCCCATCTCGCGGTCACCAACGCCGTACAGCTGCGGAGCGGCGATGTGGCCGTCGCCATCACCCACTCCGGCCGGACGACCGACGTCATCGAACCGCTGCGCGTCGCCTTCGACCACGGCGCCACGACCGTCGCGATCACCGGCCGGCCCGACGCCGACGTCGCCCAGTACGCGGACCATGTCCTGACGACCTCCACCCCGCGCGAGAGCGAGCTGCGGCCCGCGGCCATGTCGAGCCGTACGAGCCAGCTGCTGGTGGTGGACTGCCTGTTCATAGGTGTCGCCCAGCGGACGTACGACTCGGCGGCACCCGCCCTCTCCGCTTCCTACGAGGCCCTGGCCCACCGCCACAGCCCCAAACGCATCTGACCTTCCGAACACTTCCGGGAGAGCCACCCCCATGACCTGGACCGCCGATTCCGGTTCCGAACGGCTGCGCGCCGAGCTGGACACCCTCACCACCGAGGCGTTCCGCGGCGAGCTGGCCGATATCGACCAGCTGCCCACTCTCGAGATCGCGAAGATCATGAACGGTGAGGACACCACGGTTCCCACCGCCGTCGCCGGACAGCTGCCCCGGATCGCCGCCGCGATCGACGCCACGGCCGCCCGTATGGCGCACGGCGGACGGCTGGTCTACGCGGGAGCGGGGACCGCGGGGCGGCTCGGCGTGCTCGACGCGAGCGAGTGCCCGCCGACCTTCAACACCGCGCCGGCAGATGTGGTCGGATTGATCGCCGGCGGCCCCGGCGCCATGGTCACCTCGGTGGAGGGCGCGGAGGACAGCAAGGAGCTCGCGGCGGCCGATCTGGACGCGCTCGCCCTGACCTCGCGGGACACGGTCGTCGGCATCTCGGCCTCCGGCCGCACCCCGTACGCCATCGGCGCCGTCGAGCACGCAGGGGCCCGCGGCGCGCTCACCATCGGCCTGTCCTGCAACGCCGGTTCGGCCCTCGCGGCCGCCGCCGAGCACGGCATCGAGGTCGTCGTCGGCCCGGAGCTGCTGACCGGCTCGACCCGGCTCAAGGCCGGTACGGCGCAGAAGCTCGTGCTCAACATGCTGTCGACGATCACCATGATCCGGCTGGGCAAGACGTACGGGAACCTGATGGTCGACGTCCGCGCCTCGAACGAGAAGCTGCGCGCCCGCTCGCGCCGGATCGTCTCCCTCGCGACCGGCGCGTCGGACGCGGAGATCGAGACCGCGCTCGCCGCGACGGACGGGGAGGTGAAGAACGCGATCCTCACCATCATCGGCGGCGTCGACGGCCCGACGGCGGCCCGGCTGCTCGCCGACGCCGACGGGCATCTGCGGGCGGCGCTCCGCGCCGCGGAGAAGTCTGCCTGACAGTCCGTCAGGCCGGCCCGGCCCTCCAAGGGCACCGGCCGCGCTGGTGACCGTTGCTCAAGACACGGGCCCGGTTGCGTGCAGCTGTTCCGGCCGGCCCCCGACCCCGTAGTGAGCAGCCTCTCCGGCGGGGCGGTGATGCCTCCAGGTGATGCGCTGGGGCACCAACCGGCACCCGGCTCGCACCGGACGTACCTGCTGCCCCGGCCCAGCGCACCAGCCCGCCTCCACCCACACCAGCCCCGACGCCTTCACCCGACTCGCGCCCCGCGGCCCGACCTCACCCGACTCGACCGAACCGCGCCCCACGTCCGACCTCGACCGACCCGCGCCCCGATCTCGTCCGACCCGCGCCGGTGCCGCGCCACCCCGCGCGGCGAGGCGCGGATCGAAGCGGCGCCGTGGCACCGACGTGCCACCCCAGCCGTACCGCCCTCGCGCCACCGGCACCGCCCCACGGCCGTGCCCCGCACAGCAAGGCCACCGCACATGGCAGCAGCACAGGACAAGAACCGCGCCACCGCCGCCGCGATCCTCCCCCTCGTCGGCGGAGCCACGAACGTCGTCTCCGTCGCCCACTGCATGACCCGGCTCCGCCTCGGGCTCGCGGACCGGTCCCTCGTCCAGGACGAGGCGCTCAGAGCCCTGCCCGGCGTCCTCGGTGTCGTCGAGGACGACACGTACCAGATCGTGCTCGGCCCCGGCACGGTCGCCCGGGTGACCCCCGAGTTCGAGCAACTCCTCGTATCGGAACGGGCCTCCGAAGTGGTGCGGCCCCCGCGGACCGACGAGACGGCGGAGCCGCAGGATGCCGCCTCCGGGCCCGCGGCCGAACCGCAGGACGCCACCGCCCGGCCCACGCCGGCACCCGGACCCGGACCCGCACCCGCACCCGCACCGCACCCCGCCACCGCCGACGAACTCGCCGCGCAGGGCGCCGCGATCAGATCGGCGCGGAAGCAGCGGAACGCCACCCCGTTCAAGCTCTTCCTGCGCCGGATCGCCGATATCTTCGTCCCCCTGATCCCCGCCCTCATCGGCTGCGGCATCGTCGCGGGCATCAACGGCCTGCTGACCAACCTCGTCAATACGGGCCACGCCACCTGGGCGACCTCCCTCGTCCCGGCCCTCTCCGTCATCGCATCCGGTTTCCTGTCGCTGATCGCGGTCTTCGTCGGCCTCAACACGGCCAAGGAGTTCGGCGGAACGCCCGTCCTCGGCGGCGCGGTGGCGGCGATCATCGTCTACGCGGGTGTGGCGAACGTCAGCTTCCTCGGCCAGAAGCTCTCACCCGGCCAGGGCGGAGTGCTGGGCGCGCTGGCCGCCGCCCTGCTGGCGGTACACGTCGAGAAATGGTGCCGCCGCTGGGTCCCGGAGTCCCTGGACGTCCTGGTCACCCCGACCCTCACCGTCCTGATCTCCGGTCTGGTCACCCTCTTCGGTCTGATGTTCCTCGCGGGCGAGGTGTCGACGGCCATCGGCACCTTCGCCGACTGGCTGCTGGCCACGGGCGGGATCTTCGCCGGATTCGTCCTCGGCGGGCTGTTCCTGCCGCTGGTCATGCTGGGCCTGCACCAGGCCCTGATCCCGATCCATACGACGCTGATCCAGCAGCAGGGCTACACCGTGCTCCTCCCCATCCTCGCCATGGCGGGCGCGGGCCAGGTCGGCGCGGCCGTGGCGGTCTATCTGCGGCTCCACAGGAACACCTCGATCCGCAGGACCATCCGCTCAGCCCTCCCGCCCGGCTTCCTCGGCATCGGCGAACCGCTCATCTACGGCGTGTCCCTCCCGCTCGGCCGCCCTTTCATCACGGCCTGCGTGGGCGGGGCCTTCGGCGGCGCCTTCGTCGGGATGTTCAACCAGCTGGGCGACGCCGTCGGCTCGACCGCCATCGGCCCCTCCGGCTGGGCGCTCTTCCCGCTCCTGGACGGCAACACGGGCCTCGGTACGGCGGTGGCCGTCTACGCGGGCGGCCTGCTGGCCGGTTACGTCGCGGGGTTCGTCGCCACGTACTTCTTCGGTTTCAGCCGACAGATGCTGACCGAGCTGAACGCCCCGCAGGACGCGGCCACGGTGGCGGCCGAACCCTCGGGATCCCTGCTGCAGGGGGCGAGCGGAGCCGGTCCGCGCTGAGTGAGCGACCCGCCGGCCGTCGCGGCCAATAGGCCATGTGGTCCGTCCGGCATCCCCCCCGGCGGGGCCGCCACCACGCAGGGACGTCACCGCATCGGTGGTCGCGGAAAGCTCCGATTCCTCAATACCGCGGCGTTCGCAGATGACGGTCATCGCGAAAAAGGCGTCGGCACTGACGAGATCGGTGCGGTCGGAAAGGCCATGATGGCGCGGCAGCCGGTCCGGCCACGACGCGGTAGCGACCAGCCGACTCGGTAGGCCAAGCGGGGGAACACCGGGGGATTCCATGTCCCGGCAGACGCGGACATCGTTGAAAGAGAGAGGGAGAAGCTTTCAACACTCTGAGTCCGCCGTGGGAGAAATGGTGCAGCTGCAGAAGATCAGGAGGGCCACGCTGGCGGCCCTGATGGTGGGCGGACTGGCGTCCACCGGTTCCGGGCTCGCCTTCGCCGACAACCATGGCGCCACCGCGACCGGCGGCTCCGGTAGCGAGGATGTGTTCCAGCAGAACACCGCCCAAGACCACCGGCAGAACAACAACTGTGCCAACACGAACAGAACGTCTCTCCCTGGAGAGCTGACGGGGAGCCGCGCGGAAACCCGCTGTGCGACCGGGGACGCCTCCTTCAACAAGCGGACCGTGACCAAGGGCGGCGGTGCGCACGCCACCGGCGGCTCCGCAGAATTCGACGCGTTCCAGCAGAACACGGCACAGAAGGGCCGCCAGAACAACAACTGCGCCAACCACAACCTCCCCTTCACCGTCGGTGATTCGGCCGGCGGTCAGGTGGCGACCCACTGCTCCGACAAGGACCGCTCCCACAACAAACACACCCTCACCAAAGGCGGCGGCGCCCACACCACCGGCGGCTCCGGCGCAGGCGTGCTCCAGCAGAACACGGCCCAGGAGGGCCGCCAGAACAACACCTGCACCCACCTCAATGCCGGTGGCATCAACGCGAGCGACGGCGGCCGCGTGGACAGCCACTGCGCCAACAAGGACCGCTCCCACAACAAACACACCCTGGCCAAAGGCGGCGGCGCCCACACCACCGGCGGCTCCGCCGTCGGTGTATTTCAGCAGAACACGGCCCAGGAAGGGCGCCAGAACAACACCTGCACCAACCCCAACAACTCCAACATCAACGCGAGCGACGGCGGCCGCGTGGACAGCCACTGCGCCAACAAGGACCGCTCCCACAACAAACACACCCTCACCAAGGGCGGCGGCGCCCACACCACCGGCGGCTCCGCCACGGACCAGGTGTTTCAGCAGAACAGGGCACAAGAAGGCCGACAGAACAACAACTGCGCCAACCTCGCCAACTCCGGTGTCGGCACGACCGGCGGCCGGGTAGCGAACAGCTGCGCCAACAAAGACCACTCCCACAACAAACACACCCTCACCAAGGGCGGCGGCGCCCACGCCACCGGCGGCTCCAGCGGAGGCGGCACGGTGCACCAGCAGAGCACGGCGCAAGAGGGCCGACAGAACAACAACTGCGCCAATCCCAACGTCTCCGGTGCCGGCACGACCGGCGGCCGCGTGGACAGCCACTGCGCCAACAAGGACCGCTCCCACAACAAACACACCCTGGTCAAGAGCGGCGGCGCCCACGCCACCGGCGGCTCCGCCGCAAACAGCAGCTTGTTCCAGCAGAACGCGGCGCAGGAGGGCCGCCAGAACAACAACTGCAGCAACCTCAACGTCTCCAGCATCAGCGCAGATGGCGGCCGGGCGGAGGCTCGTTGCGCGACAGTCGATCACTCCGTCAGCAAGGGCACGACTGAGATCAACGGCGGCGCCAAGGCCGTAGGGGGCTCCAGCACGGCGGAGCTGGCCCAGCAGAACACCGCTCAGGAAGGGCGGCAGAACAACAACTGCGCCAACCCCAATGGCGTGAACCTCACCGCCACCGGAAGCCGTACCCGGGCCCAGTGCGTCGCTGTCGACAACTCCAGGAACATCCGCTCCGGCCACCGGTAGACACCGCACGCACGAGCCTCCCCCACGTCGCGACACCCGGCCCCGCCCTTTCCCGGGCGGGGCCGTCGCCGCACAGGGACCTCACCGCCTCGGTCCTCACGGGAAAGCCGCTGACCATGATGCCGGGGCCTTTACGGATGATGGTGACCGGCAGCGGAAGGCGTAGGCACTGACGAGATCGGCGCGGCCGGAGAAGGCCATACGTCGAGGCAGCCGGTCCGGCCACGACGCGGAGGCGACCAGCCGACTCGGTAGGCCAAGCGGGGGGCCCACCGGAGCATTCCATGTCCCATCGGGCTCGGAAGCCGTTGAGGCGAGAGAGGCGGAAGGTTCAGCACTCCGAGTCCATGTGGGAGAAATGGTGCAGCTGCAGAAGATCAGGAGGGCCACGATGGTGGCCCTGATGGTGGGTGGACTGGCGTCCACGGGTTCCGGGATCGCCTTCGCCGGTGGCGGTGGCGCCACGGCCACCGGCGGCTCCAGCACGGGCGGTGATCTGTTCCAGCAGAACACCGCCCAGGTGCACCGGCAGAACAACAACTGCGCGAGCCCGAACAGCCTGATGGCGGACCCCGCCCCGACCGGGTTCCGCGGGGAAACCAGCTGCGTGACCGGTGATGCCTCCTTCAACAAGAACGCCGCGGCCAAGGGCGGCGGCGCCCACACCACCGGCGGCTCCGGGGACCTCTCCGTGGAGCAGCAGAACACCGCGCAGACAGGCCGGCAGAACAACAACTGCGCCAACCCCAACGACTTCACCCTCACCGCGATCGGCGACAGCCGGGCGGACAGCCGGTGCACCGACAAGGACCGCTCCCGCAACAAGCACACCCTGGTCAAGGGCGGCGGCGCCCACACCACCGGCGGCTCCGCCACGACCACCGTGAGCCAGCAGAACACCGCCCAGGAAGGCCGGCAGAACAACAACTGCGCCAACCCCAACACCACCACTCTCACCGCGATTGACGGCAGGGTGGACAGCCGGTGCACCAACAAGGACCGCTCCCGCAACAAGCACACCCTGGTCAAGGGCGGCGGCGCCCACACCATCGGCGGCTCCAGCGCTCCCGGCTTTGTGACTCAGCAGAACACCGCCCAGGAAGGTCGGCAGAACAACAACTGCGCCAACCCCAACCAGTCCGATGTTGTCGCGAGGGACGGCGGCCTGGCCGCCAACCAGTGCACCAACAAGGACCGCTCGAAGAACAAGCACACCCTCACCAAGGGCGGCGGCGCCCACACCATCGGCGGTTCCAGCGCGGCGGTCGGCGTGGTCCAGCAGAACACCGCCCAGGAAGGCCGACAGAACAACAACTGCGCCAACCCCAACAACTCGACCATCGTCGCAAGCGAGGGCGGCCTGGCCGCCAACCAGTGCACCAACAAGGACCGCTCGAAGAACAAGCACACCCTCACCAAGGGCGGCGGCGCCCACACCATCGGCGGCTCCAGCGCAGCGGTCGGCGTGAGCCAGCAGAACACCGCCCAGGAAGGCCGACAGAACAACAACTGCGCCAACCCCAACGGCTCCACCATCGTCGCAAGCGAGGGCGGCCTGGCCGCCAACCAGTGCACCAACAAGGACCGCTCGAAGAACAAGCACACCCTCACCAAGGGCGGCGGCGCCCAGTCCACCGGCGGCTCCAGCGCGGGCGGCGTGTTCCAGCAGAACACCGCCCAGGAGGGCCGACAGAACAACAACTGCGCCAACCCCAACCTGTCGGACATCAACCTGCCGGACAGCCGGACCGTGGCGCGCTGCAAGACGGTCGACCACTCCAAGAACGTGGGCACCGCCGAGATCGGTGACGGCGCCAAGGCCACCGGCGGCTCCAGCACGCTCGGCCTGTTCCAGCAGAACACCGCTCAGGAGGGCCGGCAGAACAACAACTGCGGCAACCCCAACAACCTCACCCTCACCGCCACCGGCAGCCGCTCCCAGGTCCGGTGCGTGGCCGTCGACAAGTCCAAGAACATCGGCTCCGGCCACCACCACCGGTAGCCACCGGCACACACGCCAAAGCCCGCATCCCACGTCGCGCACGGCCCCGCCCGCATCCCCGGGCGGGGCCGCCGCCTTTCCAGGCATCGCCGACGTGAGGCGAACACAGGGGCGCTGCCGGGTGCCGGTACGGATCCCTCAGGGCATCCTGGCCACGGAAAACCCCGGCTCCGGCCCCCGGGTGAGCACCGGCACGGCACACCCGTAGGGGGCCCTACCAGCGCACCGGCAGCGTACGCAGACCGCGCAGCAGGCTCGGGCGCCAGTCCGGGGCGGCGGTCGGGTCCTCAAGAGCCAGGTCCGGGAAGCGGCTCAGGAGTGCGGGCAGCGCCACCATGGCTTCGAGCCGGGCGAGCGGGGCCCCGAGGCAGTGGTGGATGCCGTGGCCGAAGGCGAGCTGAGCGCGGTTCGCGGCGGGATCGCGGTGGATGTCGAAGCGCTCGGGAGCCGTGAAGTGCGCCGGGTCCCGGTTGGCGGCGGCGAGGGACAGCACGACCCGCTCGCCCTGCGGTATCGCGGTGCCCGCCAGCGTCAGGGGCTCGGCGGTGTAGCGGTACGCGGCGATCTGCGTCGAGGGCTCGTAGCGGAGCGTCTCCTCGATCGCGCCCTCCACGAGCCCCGGATCCGCGCGCAGGGCCGCGAGCTGGCCCGGGTGACGCAACAGCAGGTCGACGGCGCTGGAGATCAGGTTGACGGTCGTCTCGTGTCCGGCGACGAGCAGCAGGAAGGCCATGCCGAGGAGTTCCTCGGGCGTGAGGTGGTCGCCGTCCTCGTCGTGGGTGCGGACGAGGGCGTGCAGCAGGTCGGCGTCCTCCCCGGGCGCGACGCGCCGCTTCTCCTCGATGAGGCCGTGGAGATACGCGGTCATGGCTCCCGCCGCGGCGGCCGCGGCGTCAGCCTCGGCGACGGCGACGATCGCGCTGGACCAGCCGTGGAACGCCTCGCGGTCCTCCGGCGGAACGCCGAGGAGTTCGCAGATGACGGTGATCGGCAGCGGAAAAGCGTAGGCACTGACCAGGTCGGCGCGGCCGGAGGGCGCCATCGCGTCGAGGAGTCCGGCGGAGATCCGCTCGATACGCGGGCGCAGCTCCGCGATGCGACGGGCAGTGAACTGGCGGGAGACGAGGGCGCGGAGCCGCGTGTGGTCGGGCGGGTCGACCTGGAGCATATTGCGGCCGATCGCGTAGCCGCCGTCGCTCTCGAACTCGGTCGAGTGCCGGATGTCGTTACGCAGCCGGGGATCGGTGAGAGCGGCGCGCACGGCGTCGTACCCGAGGACCATCCAGACCCTCTCACCGGCGGGCATCCGTACCCGGTGAACCGGGCCCTCGGCGAGGAGTTCGCGGTAGAGGGGGTACGGGTCGGCGAAGAAGTCGGGGGTGGCGGAGGTCAGTTCGGTGATGTGGTCGATGCTCATGGCGACTCCCAGTTAAGTGGGGGATGGTCCCCGATTACCTTTTCCGGAGCCTACCAAGAAGTGGGGAACGCTCCACAGTTACGTACGGAATCCAGGCCGCCCGCCCATTCCCCGCCAGGCCCGCCACGGCCGGGTGATCACCTCCCGATAGGTGTGATGTGACGGGTTGCGCCCCGCGTGACGGAGCGTCCAGTCCTGGGTTACGCCGACGTCCTCGCCCGTCAGCGACCTCTCGCCGCACACCGCGCACTCCATCGCGAAGGTGAGGGGTTCAGCGTCCGGTTCACGGTCAGGGGTGAGCGTCCACAGCTCCCTGCGGATCACGGTGTGCGCCGTCACGGAAGCCTGCTCTCACGGTTGAGTTCGGTCACCCGCGCCCGGAGGACCTCCCCCGGCCCGGCGGGCCGGAGCGCGTCGGGCGGGCAGTCCCACTCCCGGCCCCCACCGGGCGGCCGGAGCTGTACGTACGGGCCCTGCTGCCCCATGACCTGGCCGATCCGGCCCTGGCGCACGTCCACCACGTACGCACCGCGCTCCGGGGTCACGGCCGCCGCTCCCGCAGTACGGCCGCCAACTGCCGGGCGGTGGCGAGGTTGCAGCGCCCCAGCTCGACGAGCGGCTGTGCCTCCTCCGCCGCGCACGACACCGGGTCGATACGCAGCGACGGCAGCACGACCCCCACAGCTCTCAGCCCCTCCCGCAGTTCCGCAATGGCCTCTTCCGCCGCACGCACACGCTCAGCCGCCGCACGCCGTCGCTCTGCAGTCGTCATCGATTCCCCTTCCACGCTGAGTATTGGTGTTCTGCACACAGCGTGTTCATGCATGACTAGCCTGAACAGGGGAGGAAGCCCAACAAACCCATGTGATGTGATGAGGAGTCACCTTGCCCCCACCGAAGAAGCTCGATCCGTCCTCCTCTCCCCGCGCCCTGCTCGGCGCCGAACTCCGCCACAAGCGCGAGAAGGCCGGTATGACCCAGGAGGAGCTGGGCAGGCCGATGTTCGTGAGCGGCTCGTTCATCGGCCAACTCGAAGCGGGGACGCGGCGCATGCAGGCCGACTACGCGCGGCAGATAGACGAGATCCTGGGCACGGACGGCTTCTTCACCCGCAACTGCCGCGCGGCCACCAAGTCGCGCTACCCGGACCACTTCGCCGAGGCGGCGGAGGCGGAAGCGGTGGCCCTGACGATCAAGGAGTACGCGCCGCAGCTGGTGCCCGGGCTGTTGCAGACGGAGGCGTACGCGCGAGCGGTCTTCCGCGAGTTCCAGCCGACGGCAATGGACGAGGTCATCGACGAACTCGTGGCAGCGAGGCTGGAACGCGCCCACCTCCTCGATGATCCAACAGGCCTTATGTTTTGGGCCATCCTGGACGAGGCGGTGCTGCGAAGAGTCGTCGGCAACCCGGCAACCATGGCGGCGCAGCTGAAGCACATCTCAGGGCTGGCCCGTCGCCACCGCATCATCATGCAGGTCCTGCCCTTCACAGAGGGCGCCCACGCCGCGCTGGAAGGGTCGCTCAAGCTCATGACTTTTCAAGACGCCCCACCATTGGCCTACCTCCAAGGCCTGGGCACCGGGGAACTGATGGACGATCCGGCGCTGGTGACGCAGTACCACCTGTCCTACGATCTCGTCGGGGCCGCAGCGTTGTCTCCAGAGGCGTCCCTGACCCTGATCGAGTCGGTGGCGGAGGATTACACGCATGAGCATTGACCTGAGCACTGCGCATTGGCGCAAGTCCAGCTATAGCGGCGGCAGCGGCGGGGACTGCATCGAGGTGGCCGACGGCCTCACCGGCGTCGTACCCGTCCGGGACTCCAAGGACCCCCACGGTCCGGCGCTTGTGTTCCCGGCCAACGCCTGGACCTCGTTCGTCCAAGCCGTCAAGGACGGTGAGCTCCCCGGCTGAGCCCCGGCTCTCTTCAGGAGGCGGGTGAGTGGGCCCAACAACCACTCACCCGCCTTACGTATGGCCCGGCGCGGTTTTGCCCGACTGACGGGCTTATGGCTGCCGTGAGCAGAATTCACTCAGCAGCATTTCTGGGGCCGAGCTGCCCCAAGTCGCCATGAGCGGCCCTGCGCGGCCCCTGGACGTGACCGTCGGACTCGTGGAGGCAGGCCGTCGGCAGCAGCCGGGACCTCTCGAAACGCCGACGAGAGACTCACGTCCCGGAACGGGCGGTGCGGAAGCGCCGCGGTGCCCCACAACAATCCCCGCGTTGCGCCCGCCTGCATCCGTCAGCGGATTCGGTCAGCGGGCTACTGGCTGCGGGCTGACGCGCACCCCCTCCCACGCCTGGCCCTCAAAGATCATCCCATTGGCGTAAAACGGACACCTAATTCGTAACCACAACAGAATCCACTAGTTGCTACGAATTGGACCAAGCCGGACATACAGGTCACCGGCCCCGCCCACACGGAAGGAGAGGCTTGTGAAGCTCGCGCAGCGCATCACGGCCGCCACCGCCCTCGCACTGTCCACCATCGGACTCTGCTGCACCACCGCATCCGCCTACTCGGCGGACCCCGACATCATCTGGTGCGGCAACCCCGTCAACCAGAGCTGGACCGACACCTCCGGAGGGGACGCCCTCATCAGTCAGGTCCAAGCGGCAGTCGGCGGCGACGCCACCGGCGGCAACGGCGGCGACGGCGGCGACGGCGGCAACGGCAACGCCGAGGGCGGCGAGGGCGGCGAAGGCGGCGAAGCCGAGGGCGGCGAGGCCGAAACAGAGGAGCAGGAGGCCAACGAAAACGACCTCACCGGCGGAGACGGCGGCAACGCCGAGGTGTCCAGCGTGCAGTTCGCCAACAACAACCGATGCGGCACGATCACCGACGTGGACAACTCACTCGACATCGACAAGAGCGTCCGCGTGAAGAACAACGACTTCTAGCGCCACGACGGTCGGCATAGTCCCGACCACGGCTAACAACCACGCATGAAGCCACACCAGGCCCTGCTCGAAAACCCGCAGGCACATTGTGGCGCCTGGAATCGCCAGCACCCGGGTCGCTCCGGGTGGCCTCGCCCAACGGCACGCCACCCGGAGCCACTCCTCGCCCACAGCTACAGCCGGGCAGGTGGGCGCGGACGGCTTCCCGCCCACTCCCGGGGAAGCCTCCTCCCCTCTGCGCCGTCAGCAGTTATGCACTTACGTGTTGGCAGGCGCAGGCCATTTGGCGCAAATGAGGCACTTCATCAGCAACTCAACCAAATCCCGGCAGTTACCCATCAAGAACCGGGCCGGGCATAAAGGTCACCGGTACCGCCCACACGGAAGGAGAGGCTTGTGAAGCTCGCGCAGCGCATCACGGCCGCCACCGCCCTCGCACTGTCCACCATCGGACTCTGCTGCACCACCGCATCCGCCGCCCCGTGGGACGACGACCCCGAAATCATCTACTGCGGCAACCCCGTCAACCAGAGCTGGGTCGACACCTCCGGAGGTACCGCCGCCATCCGGCAGCTCAGCCTGGCGATTGCCGGTGACGCCGCCGGCGGCAACGGCGGCGACGGCGGCGACGGCGGCGACGGCAACGCCGAAGGCGGCGAGGGCGGCGAAGGCGGCGAAGCCGAGGGCGGCGAGGCCTCCACAGAGGAGCAGGAGGCCAACGAAAACGACCTCACCGGCGGAGACGGCGGCAACGCCGAAGTGGGCAACTACCAGGACGCCAGCGGCAACCGCTGCGGCAAGGTCACCGACGTCGACAACTCACGCACCCTCGACGAGAGCGTCCGGGTGACGAACAACGACTTCTGACGCCACGACAGGCCCAACAGGCAATCTGCTGGGCCAGTCCAACGCAGAGCGACCTGGTCGGACCGCCCTCAGCTGCGGTCCGACCAGGTCGCTTCGTCGTCAGCCGTCAGGAAGCCAACTCCCGGCGTGAACCTCATCGGCGCCAGCACCCTGCCCCTCCCGCCAAGAAACCACTGAGCGGCTGCTCTCCCGCCCCCAAGGGCCTTACATACCAGGTGATATGACGTATGGTGACCGGTTTGCCACACATCGTCGCGAAGCTCCAGCCTACGAGCAGAACGAACGCCCCCCGTCGGCGTCGGCGCGCCGGACGGGGCCTGCCCAGCAAGATCGACAGGGTAATCCGATGGCTACCGAGCACCTTGATGCCGCCCCGCAATCCGCCCGCACTCCTCACGGCGGACGCCGGTACGGAAGCTGAACGCGGCGGGCCGACACCCGCCCCGTAGGACCGGTGGCACGCCAGTGCCCATGCCTGGGCGAAGTCTCGCCCGACCGTCACCCGGGTGGCCCGGCTCCCGACCGGATCCACGAGTCCGACGCCGACGCGCTGCCCCATGAACAACCGAAGGGAACCACCCATGACAGTTCAACACGCGCCGCCCGGAGCCAGGGCACCATGGAGGGGAGGAGGCGACGCCATGACCCCCAGCACCGCTGATCACCCCCAGATGCCCGTCGAGGACTTCGAGCAGCTCGCCCGCACGGCCCCGGAGACCGTGACGCTGGAATTCATCAACGGAAAGCTGGAGGTCAAGCCGGTGCCGGACGGAGACCACGGAGCGATCATCATGTGGCTGCTCAGGCAATGCATGCAGCAGCGCCCGGAGTTGGCTCTCTATCCGGAGCAGGGGCTCAAGACAGAGAAGTACCGCAAGGGCCGCTCACGCCCCGACGGTTCCCTGGTCCCGGAGGATCATTTCGTGGGGCAGGGAGAGTGGGCCGACCCCGACGGTGTCCTGATGGCCGTCGAGGTCACTTCGCGCGATCCGGACACCGACCGCCGGGACCGCGTGGAGAAGCGCGACGGTTATGCCGCCGCCGAGATCCCGGTCTACCTGCTCATCGACCGTGACGCCTGCACGATCGCCGTCTACAGCGAGCCCGAAAACGGGAAGTACCGCGGCCGGATGTCCTACCCGTACGGAGCGGTCGTCGAGATCCCCGCTCCGGTGAGGATCACGCTGGAGACCGAGAAGCTCAAGGACTACACCCACTGACCGGCCCGGCGGGGCAGGGAACCGGCGTGGCCAGGGGGCGCCCCGAGTGGCGCCGGGGGGCGTGCATGGGGAGGGTGGCAGAAGGGGGCTGTTCGCGTTCCGGCCACCCGGGACGGCCGGACCCGACCTGGAGGCACCGATGCCCGAAGTCACCGTTCCCTACCAGCCCGGCACACCGTGCTGGGTCGATCTCGTGGCCCCCGACCAGCAGGCCGCCCTGGACTTCTACGGCGAGCTGTTCGGCTGGACCGGTGAGATCGGCCCGCCCGAGCAGGGCGGATACTCGATCTGCACGCTCCACGGACGGCCGGTCGCCGGCATCATGTCCGCGCAGGCCATGGGAGACCAGCCCACGCCACCGACCGTATGGACCACCTACGTCACCTCGGCGGACGCCGAAGCCACCGAACGGGCGATCGGCAACAGCGGCGGCACCGTGATGGCGCCCGTCATGGATGTCATGACCCTGGGGCGGATGCTGGTGGCCGCCGATCCCACGGGAGCGGTCTTCGGCGTCTGGGAGCCGAAGGATTTCATCGGCGCGGGGATCGTCAATGAGCCGGGCGCGCTGATCTGGAACGAACTCAACACCACCGACCGCGACGCGGCGGCCGCGTTCTATCCGGCGGTGCTCGGAATCGAGGTCGCCCCCATGGAAGGCGCCGAAAACTACTTCGCGCTGACCGTGAACGGCCGCACGGTCGGAGGGCTCCAGGTGCTGCCTGACGACATGCCCGGCGGCATTCCCCCGCACTGGCTGGCCTATTTCGCGGTCGAGAACACCGATGCGACCGTGGCGAAGCTGACGTCCGTCGGCGGGTCGGTACTCCAGCCACCATTCGACATGGCGGCTGGACGGATGGCCGTGGTCGCGGATCCCCAGGGAGCGCCGTTCGCCGTCATCGCCGCGACGGGCCCGAACCCCACCTGACGCCCCAGCGAACAGCAAGGCCGACAACAGGGCCAGGCGAAGAGCGCACTCACCAGTTGCTGACGCAGCACGGCGCGCCGGCCCGTCGAGTGGCGGGGTCGTCACAGGCAGGAGCGAGCGCGGAATGATGCATCCTGAGGCTTCCTGGATCTGCGAGGCCCAGGACTCCAGGCTCCAGTTCAGTTCAGCAGACTGAACAGTGATGTACAGACGATCAAGCACGCCATCGAACTCAGCAGCGCCACATACAGGCGACGAGTCTGGTCCCGCCGCCAGGCGGGAATGCTGACGTAGTACCCCGTGTACATACCGATCAGATTCAGCACCGAGAGCCAGATGAGTCCCGGATTCCTTGTCGAAACGTAGATGAAGATCCACGGGGATACCACGCCGAAGAAGATCAACGCATTCCTGTGGAACGTGTACTTGCTCTGCGTGGGCCCCTCTCGCGGAATCGGATCTCCCATATCGGGAAGCTCTGGCATCGTCATGCTATTCCTCCGTCGCACGACAGCTGTCGGGCAGAGATCAACTCGGTCTGCACCGTGCGCCTATGCGGCCCGGTTGTCGTAAGCCGAGCCGGGCACCGGGAAGCTCCCGTGCGTAGGCTTCACCGTCGGCTACACCTGCACCGAGTGCGACCGGGCGGCAACTCCTAGGGCCACCGGCGATGCACCGGCCGCTCACCCGGTCGGGGCAGGCGGCAGCGGTGCGCATGTCAGCGCGCGGACTCGGGCCCGGAAGGGCGCGGAGTGACCGGACGGCGCGCGGACGGTGCGGAAACGCCCGAGGGCGGCACCCGGGTGGGTGCCGCCCTCGGTCCGTACAGCTGGAACAGCCGATCCGTGAAGCCGGATCAGAAGTCCATGTCACCGCCCGGCATGCCGCCCGGAGCGGCCGCGGCGGCCTTCTCCGGCTTGTCGGCGATGACGGCCTCGGTGGTGAGGAACAGCGCCGCGATGGAGGCGGCGTTCTGCAGCGCGGAGCGCGTGACCTTGGCCGGGTCGATGATGCCCTCGGCGATCAGGTCGACGTACTCGCCGGACGCGGCGTTGAGGCCGTGGCCCGGGGTCAGGTTGCGCACCTTCTCCACGACGACGCCGCCCTCGAGGCCGGCGTTGACCGCGATCTGCTTCAACGGGGCCTCCAGGGCCAGGCGTACGGCCTGGGCACCGGTGGCCTCGTCGCCCTCGAGCTCGAGCTTCTCGAACACGGAGACGGTCTGCAGCAGGGCCACGCCACCACCGGCGACGATGCCCTCCTCGACGGCGGCCTTGGCGTTGCGCACCGCGTCTTCGATGCGGTGCTTGCGCTCCTTGAGCTCGACCTCGGTCGCGGCACCGGCCTTGATGACGGCCACGCCGCCGGCCAGCTTCGCGAGGCGCTCCTGGAGCTTCTCGCGGTCGTAGTCCGAGTCCGAGTTCTCGATCTCGGCGCGGATCTGGTTCACGCGGCCCTGGACCTGCTCGCTGTCACCGGCGCCGTCGACGATGGTCGTCTCGTCCTTGGTGACGACGATCTTGCGGGCGCGGCCCAGCAGGTCGAGGGTGGCGTTCTCGAGCTTGAGGCCGACCTCCTCGGAGATGACGGTGCCACCGGTGAGGATGGCGATGTCTCCGAGCATGGCCTTGCGGCGGTCACCGAAGCCCGGGGCCTTGACGGCGACGGACTTGAAGGTGCCACGGATCTTGTTGACGACCAGGGTCGACAGGGCCTCGCCCTCGACGTCCTCGGCGATGATCAGCAGCGGCTTGCCGGACTGCATGACCTTCTCCAGCAGCGGAAGGAGGTCCTTCACGCTGGAGATCTTGGAGTTGACGATCAGGATGTACGGGTCGTCGAGCGACGCCTCCATACGCTCCATGTCGGTGGCGAAGTAGGCGGAGATGTAGCCCTTGTCGAAGCGCATGCCCTCGGTGAGCTCGAGCTCGAGCCCGAAGGTCTGCGACTCCTCGACGGTGATGACGCCTTCCTTGCCGACCTTGTCCATCGCCTCGGCGATGAGCTCGCCGATCTGGGTGTCGGCGGCGGAGATGGAGGCGGTCGAAGCGATCTGCTCCTTGGTCTCCACGTCCTTGGCCTGCTCGAGCAGCTGGGCGGAGACGGCCTCGACGGCCTTCTCGATACCACGCTTGAGGGCCATCGGGTTGGCACCCGCGGCGACGTTGCGCAGGCCCTCCTTGACCAGGGCCTGGGCGAGGACGGTCGCGGTCGTCGTGCCGTCACCGGCGACGTCGTCCGTCTTCTTCGCGACCTCCTTGACCAGCTCGGCGCCGATCTTCTCGTACGGGTCCTCGAGCTCGATCTCCTTGGCGATGGAGACACCATCGTTGGTGATCGTGGGGGCGCCCCACTTCTTCTCGAGGACGACGTTCCGGCCCTTGGGGCCGAGGGTCACCTTGACGGCGTCGGCGAGCTGGTTCATCCCGCGCTCGAGGCCGCGCCGCGCCTCCTCGTCGAACGCGATGGTCTTGGCCATGTGAAGTGGTCCTCCCGGACTGGGGTCCCCCCGGACGTAGTCCGAGGGAGGGTGGATACTTCGGACCGCGCTGGCGCCCGCGACGGACGGCCTGCACGCCTGGTGGTTCCTTGCCCCACCGGGCCTGCGGGCCTCACCGACCCGGTCCTGCTGTCACTCTCAACGTCAGAGTGCTAACGCCAATGATTAGCACTCGACCCCATAGAGTGCAAGCGCCCGAAGGGCTCGACGGGGGGTGGTGGCCGGGTGACGCGGTGGGCGCAAGCGCCCGAAGGGCTCGACGGGGGGTGGTGGCCGGGTGACGGCGTGGCGGCACGCGCCCGAAGGACTCGACGACGTGCGGCGGTCGGCAGGTCACTCCCATGCCGATGGCCAGAGGAGGCCGGGCACAAGCGACGACCCGAAGGCCGGTGGTGGCCGGGTGACGGCGTGGCGGCACGCGCCCGAAGGCTCGATGAGCGGTGGGAGTCGGTCAGGGTCCCGCCCATGCCGACAGCCACGGGAGGGCAGGCACACGCCCCACGAAGCCCCCGAAGGCCAGGGGTCGGTGAGCGGCGGGCGGGCCCCAGCTCCCCGCTGGGCCGCTGCTGCGTTCGCGGCCGTACGTGCCCCCGAAGGCCGGTGGACGACCTCGGGCTCCGTACGAGCCTCCGTGTCCTCGAGCGTCGCACCGAGCAGCTCCCGCCGTTCCAGACCCATGCGGTCCGCGCCATTCCGCGAGGGATGCCACGGCGCGTCACCGGGCGATCCGCGAGGGATGCGACGGCGCGTCACCGGGCGCGCCGGGGCGCGCCGCGGCCGTAACAGGAGCGGGCCCGCCCCCTGCTGGGGGCGGGCCCTACGCTGCAGTCAGTCGGCGCGACCTTCAGCCGGCTACACGGACCATGTCCGCCTGCGGCCCCTTCTGGCCCTGCGAGATCTCGAACTCGACCCGCTGACCTTCCTCGAGGGTGCGGTAGCCGTCCATCTGAATCGCGCTGTAGTGCACGAAGACGTCCGCACCACCGTCGACCGCGATGAAGCCGTACCCCTTCTCCGCGTTGAACCACTTGACGGTGCCCTGAGCCATCCCTAACTCCCCTATTACTGGCCCTTGCGCAGGTCCGCACTCCGCGAACCCGGGTCAGACCTCACCCCCCGACAGGTGGGGGTGTGCGCCGGAACGCGTCGACCGCGGCTGAATGTATCTGCACAGATGCCGTCTGCAACAGGTCAATCGGACGAGAAATCCAGCCGCAGCCGACAGGCGCTATCCGCTCAACTGACGGGAATTCAGGGCAAGTCGGGCCGGGCATAAAGTATTAACGCGACAAATTGCGCGCACACTTCGGTCACATCTTGTCGCGTTCTCATATGCAGTCGGCATGGACGCCGGGGGCGGAGCGCTCAACTGTACCGCGCTCAACCACACAGAATGACCCCCTCCGTTTCTCTCACGGAGGGGGTCATTCCTATTACGTAAGGTTGTTGCGTTTATTCCTCAGCAGCCGCCGGCGACCGCCGGAATGATGGAGATACCCGCGCCGTCCGGCGTCGCCGTATCCAGGCCCTCGGCGAAGCGCACATCGTCGTCGTTGACGTAGATGTTGACGAAGCGGCGCAGCTTGCCGGTGTCGTCCAGCACCCGCGCGCCGATGCCCTGATGCTTCTTCTCCAGGTCCGCGAGCACCTCCGCGAGGGTCGCGCCCTCGGCGGGTACCTCGGCCTTACCACCCGTGTAGGTGCGCAGGATGGTGGGGATACGGACGTTGACGCTCATGCGAGGCCAGCCTCTCGGAACGAGTCAAGGGTGGGGCGGATGGTCGCGGACGGGCCCGTGGTCGGGGCCACCGCGTCCAGGGTCTTGAGGCCGTCGCCGGTGTTCAGCACAACGGTCTCGGCGGCCGGGTCGAGCTGACCGGTCTCGATCAGCTTGCGCAGCACCCCCACGGTCACGCCACCGGCGGTCTCGGCGAAGATGCCCTCGGTGCGCGCCAGCTGCTTGATCGCGTCGACGATCTGCTCGTCGTTCACGTCCTCGACGGTGCCTCCGGTGCGGCGGCAGATGTCCAGCACGTACGGGCCGTCGGCCGGGTTCCCGATGGCGAGGGACTTGGCGATCGTGTCGGGCTTCACGGGCCGTACGACGTCGTGGCCGTCCTTGAAGGCCCGGGAGACCGGGGAACAGCCCTCGGCCTGGGCACCGAAGATCTTGTACGGCTTGTCCTCGACCAGCCCGAGTTCGATCAGTTCCTTCAGACCCTTGTCGATCTTGGTGAGCTGGGAGCCGGAGGCGATGGGGATCACGATGTTGTCCGGGATCCGCCAGCCGAGCTGCTCGCAGATCTCGTACGCCAGGGTCTTGGAGCCCTCGCCGTAGTACGGGCGCAGATTGACGTTGACGAAGCCCCAGCCCTCACCGATCGGGTCGCCGATCAGCTCGCTGCAGAAGCGGTTGACGTCGTCGTACGTGCCCTCGATACCGACCAGGTCGCCGCCGTAGACCGCGGCCATGACGACCTTGCCCGCCTCCAGGTCGTGCGGGATGAACACACAGGACCGGAAGCCCGCGCGGGCGGCCGCGGCGCCGACCGCGCCGGCGAGGTTGCCCGTGGAGGAGCAGGACAGAGTCGTGAAGCCGAAGGCACGGGCCGCCTCCACCGCGATGGCGACGACGCGGTCCTTGAACGAGTGCGTCGGGTTCCCGGAGTCGTCCTTGACGTGCAGGCCGCCGGTGATGCCCAGCTCACGGGCGAGGTTGTCGGCCTGGACCAGCTGGGTGAAGCCGGGGTTCAGGCTCGGCTTGCCGGCGACGTCCGCGGGGACGGGCAGCAGGGGCGCGTAACGCCAGATGCTGTTCGGACCGGCCTCGATACGCTTCCGCAGCGCCTCGGGGTCGCCGACCGGAAGGTCGTACGCGACCTCGAGCGGCCCGAAACACACCTGACACGCGAAGATCGGCCCGAGGGCGAAGCGCTCGCCGCATTCGCGGCAGGACAGCGCGGCGGCGGGTCCGAGAGCGACAGTGGAGGTGACCGGGCTTTCGGGGGTGGTGTCCCGGGAAGTCGCGCTAGCAGTTTGCACAGCCATGGAGGCGAGGCCCTTTCTCCTCATCTTCCCCGTGACGTACTTCGCCACGAGCCGGAATTGGCACCTTCCCAAGCCGGGAGCCTCGCATCTGATGAACGAGAACCGACTGGATGGTTGCCGGGGCTTCAACGGGCCGTTCCCTCTGCCCCTCTGGATGAGCGGTATGGCACCGGGCCGGGCCCGGGCGTTTGTCATCCGCGGCAGCCACCCCGACATGAAGTGGACTCCCGCGCTGTTCAAGACTGTAACCGACGGCCCGGACAGTTGAGATAGTCGTCCGAACCGCGAGATGAATCACAGACCCGCACCACACCGGGTCGACCACACCAGGCACAGGGAGACGAAAGCACGTGCTGCAAGAGGTGGAGCGCTGGCTGGAGCGCCGCTCCTGGTCGGCCGGCGACCGGCCGCTCGACCGCTTGCTCGCCGCGAAGCACGCGGGGGGAGCCGCCGGGACGGTCAGCGTCGTGCTCCCCGCCCTCGACGAGGAGACCACGGTCGGGCCGATCGTGGAGACGATCCGCCGCGAGCTGATGAGCGAGGCCGTGCCGCTCGTCGACGAACTGGTGGTGCTCGACTCCGGCTCCACGGACCGTACGGCCGCGGTGGCCGCCGCGGCCGGGGCCCGCGTGGTCCATCGGGACACGGTGCTGCCGCGGCTCCCCGCGCTCCCCGGCAAGGGCGAGGTGCTGTGGCGCTCGCTGCTGGCCACCAGCGGCGAGATCCTCTGCTTCGTCGACGCCGATCTGCGGGACTTCTCCGCCCGCTTCGTCTCGGGGATCGTCGGCCCGCTGCTGACCGACCCCGACGTCCACCTGGTCAAGGCGATGTACGACCGGCCGCTCGGCGACACCGGCGACCGGGGCGGCAGGGTCACCGAGCTGGTCGCCCGGCCCCTGCTCAATCTGCACTGGCCGCAGCTGGCCGGGTTCGTCCAGCCGCTCGGCGGCGAGTACGCCGCCCGCCGCGCGCTGCTGGAGCGGCTGCCCTTCCCCGTCGGCTACGGCGTCGAGCTGGGCATGCTCGTCGACGCGCTGGACCTCGTCGGACTCGACGCGCTCGCGCAGGTCGACGTCGGCATACGGCTCCACCGCCACCAGGACGGCCAGGCGCTCGGCCGGATGGCCGCGACGATCTACCGCACGGCCCAGGCCCGGCTGGCGCGCGGGCACCTCGTACGGCCCGTGCTCACGCAGTTCGACCGGGCCGAGGAGGGCGGGTTCACCCCGTCCGTGCACGAGGTGGCGGCAGAGGAGCGGCCCCCGATGATCACGGTTCCGGAGTACCGCGAGCACCGCGCCCACCGGGCCTCCGGGCGCGGCCGGGTGGCGTGAACGGGCCCTGACGGGCTCCACTCCTCCGGAGGGGCGGAGCACCGACGTGCGACGGAGGCGGGGGCCCGAGGCGGGGCCCGAGGCGGGGCCCGAGGCGGGAGCCCGGCGGGAGCCCGAGGCGGGAGCCGCGCGAGGGCTCGGGAACCGCCCGGGGTTGGGCAGCCCGCCCAAGGGCTCGGGAACCGCCGAGGGCGCGACCGGCCGGCGCACGCTCGGCGACGCCTTCTGCCCTGGCCCGCCCGCGCGCAGCACGCCGGACCGCAGCCGGCCAGGCGAAGGCCGCCTGCCGGTTCGGCAGCCCACCCGGGTCGGCACTGCACCCCACCCCCGTCGGCTGTTCCCGCGGCAGGACGACAAACCGCCCCCTGTCCGTACGTTTGAGCGGATCTACGGCGGGCTAGGCTCGCGACATGGTCGCAGAGCAGGCTGCCGAGGTACTCGTCGCGTCCAATCGCGGCCCCGTCTCGTACGCCCGTCGCGAGGACGGCTCCCTCGCCGCCAAGCGCGGCGGCGGCGGACTGGTCTCCGGGCTGAGCGCCATCGGCCCGGACACGGACGCCCTGTGGGTGTGCGCCGCGCTGAGCGACGGCGACCGCGAGGCCGTACGCCGTACGGGCGGCACGCTCGACCCGGCCGACACCGGGGGTCAGCGGGTCCGGATGCTGGGCATCGACCCGGAGGTGTTCACCGCCGCGTACAACGGCATCGCGAACTCGGTCCTGTGGTTCGTCCACCACCTGCTCTACCAGACCCCGCTGGAGCCGGTCTTCGACGCGGACTTCCGCGACCAGTGGGCGGCCTACGAGTCATACAACGCGGCGTTCGCCGACGCTCTCGCCGAGTCGGCGGCCGAGGGCGCCGCCGTCCTCGTGCAGGACTACCACCTGTGCCTCGTCCCCGGCCTGCTCCGTGAGCGCCGCCCCGACCTCAGGATCGGGCACTTCTCCCATACGCCGTGGGCGCCCGTGGACTACTTCCGGCTGCTCCCCGACGACATCGCCCGGCAGCTGCTGCACGGCATCCTCGGCGCCGACCGGGCGGCCTTTCTGACCCACCGCTGGGCGGAGGCGTTCGCCGCGACCTGCGTGGACGCGCTGGGGGCGGAGGCGCGCTCCGGCGCGGACGCCGACTACGGCGCGGAGGGACGCTCCGGCGCGGAGACCGACTCCGGTGCTGGTTCGGAGGGCGGTGCCGGTGGCGGTGCGGTGGTACGCGGCGGTGTCGGTGGCGACACCGGTGCGGTCGTGCACAGCGGCCGTACGACCCGGCTCGGGGTGCACGGGCTCGGCGCCGACGCGGACTTCCTGCGGGAGCGTGCGCACCGGCCGGACGTGGACGAGCGGATGGCCGCCCTGCGCGGGCAGATCGGCGGCGACGACCGCAAGGTGATCGTCCGCGTGGACCGCACCGAGCTCTCGAAGAACATCGTGCGCGGGCTGCACGCGTACCGTCAGCTCCTCACCGACCGCCCCGAGTGGCGCGGCCGGGTCGTCCACATCGCCTTCGCCTATCCCTCCCGGCAGGACCTGGAGGTCTACCGCCGCTACACGGCCGAGGTGCAGCGGGTCGCCGACAGGATCAACGCCGACTACGGCACGGACGACTGGCAGCCGGTGATCCTCCATGTGAAGGACGACTTCGCCCGCTCGCTGGCCGCCTACCGGCTCGCGGACGTGGCTCTGGTCAATCCCATCCGCGACGGCATGAATCTCGTCGCGAAGGAGGTGCCGGTCGTCTCCGACGCGGGGTGCGCGCTCGTGCTCTCCCGCGAGGCCGGTGCCTACGAGGACCTCGGCAAGGAGGCGCTGGTGGTGAACCCGTACGACGTGACGGGGACGGCGAAGGCGCTGCACCAGGCGCTGTCGATGACGGCCGGGGAGCGGGCGGAGCGCACCAAGCGGCTGGCTGCGGCGGCGACGGCGCTGCCGCCACAGCGCTGGTTCCTGGACCAGCTCCAGGCCCTCCGGGCGGGTTGATCCCGGCGCTTCGGGTTGCCCCCGGGCCGGGGGTTGTCGGCGGCGGGCATCAGAGCCGCGCGGGTGGGGGGCCGCGGTCCGTTCCCGCCTCTCATCGGTGCGGGATGCCCCGGCTCGCCGCTCGGGGTGCCGCCGGGGGTTCAGACGCCGAAGGCGGCCGGGTACTGGATGGTTCCGGTGGGTGCCGGGCGGTCCGTGGTGAGGGTGAGGGCCATCATCGCCTCGTCGGGAACCTCGAAGGGTGCGCGGATACCGAAGCGGGAAGCCGGGGTGAAGCCGAAGCGGGGGTAGTAGTCGGCGTGCCCGAGGACGACCACGGTGTTCTCGCCCATGGCGCGGGCGGCCTCCAGCGCCGCTCGGATGGCGGCGGAGCCGGCGCCCTGGCTCTGGTGTGCGGGCAGGACCGCGCAGGGGGCGAGAGCGAGAGCCGGTCGGCCGTCGATGTGGCAGCGGGTGAGCAGAGCGTGTCCGACAAGGGTGCCGTCCCCGGCTTGGGTCACCATCGACAGGCCGTTGATCCACGCGTTCGGGTCGGCGCGCAGGGCGTCGACGATGTCGGCCTCCTCGGAGGTGGGGAAGGCGGCACGGTGGATGTCGCGGAGGGCGGGGATGTCGTCGGCGGTCTCGGGGCGGGCAGTCCAATGGGTCATGGTGGTTCCGTTCCGGCTCACGTCCGGTGGGCCTCGGCGCGCCGCGTCAGGGGTTCATCGCGTCGGCCAGCGCCGACAGCAGGTCCACCACGCCCGGTGGGCCGTCGACCACCAGGTCGGCGCGGTCCGCCAGTTCGGTGACCTCCGTGCTACCGCTGCAGACCAGGACCCCCGGCAGTCCGTCGGACCTCAGCTGCTCCACCGCCGCGAAGGCGGCGAGGTCGCCGAGGTCGTCGCCCGCGTAGAGAACCGCACCCGCGCCCGACTCCCGTACGTACTCCTCCAGGGCAACGCCCTTGTCCATGCCCGGCGGCCTCAGCTCCAGGACCATCCGGCCCGGCTCGACGATCAGGCCGTGCCGCTCGGCCAGGGCGTGGAGCGGTTCGCGCAGGGCCTCGAACGCGGCCTGGGGGTCATCGGCGCGGCGGGTGTGGACGGCGATGGCGCGGCCTTTGTCCTCGACGAACGTGCCGGGCCGGCCGCCGTTGCGCTCGAGTACGCCGGGGAGTTCGGCCTGGACGGCTGCGACGCCCGGGTGAGGGGCGGGCGCGCGGACCCTGCCGCTGAGGGCGTCCCAGCGCTCGGCCCCGTAGTGGCCCAGCACCACCAGATGCTCCAGGCCCGGTACGCCGTCGAAGCCGCCGTACCGTACGGCGACCCCGGCCGGGCGGCCGGTGATCACCGCAACCGAGCCGACGCGTGGCGCCAGGCGGACGAGTGCGGGTACGGCACCTGGATGGGCGCGGGCCCGGTCCGGGTCCGGCACGATCGGTGCGAGCGTGCCGTCGAAGTCGAGTGCCACCACAGCCCGTTCGGGTCGCTGCAGCAGCGCGGCGAGACCTTCGCGGCCTGCGGGGGTGACGGGGTTCGGCAGGGAGTCCGGGATGCTGCCCATGGGCCCGACCCTACCGGGGACGGGCCCGTTCGGGTCAGCGATTGCGGCGGCGGGACTCCCGGACGCGCCGGAGGCGGTTGATCGTCACCGGGTCGTGCGCGAGGGCCAGCGGGTCGTCCAGGAGGGCGTTGAGAAGCTGGTAGTAGCGGGTCGGGGACATACCGAGCCGCTCCCGTATGGCCCGCTCCTTGGCGCCCGCCCCCGACCAGGTGACGCGCTCCATGCCGAGCACGGCGCGGTCCCGGTCGGACAGGCCTCTCCGCTCCTCGGTCATGCCGTGCACCCTAGCGCCGCGTCAGCCGAGGTTCACCCCGCGCTGCCCTGGCGCGGCCTTTCCCCCTGCTACCGCTGGGTGGGGTCCGCTTGGCCGGAGGGTGGAGGAGGGCCCCAGCTGCGTTGCCCGATCGACCGAACAGCCCTCCCCCTGCTTCGGCATGCGGCACCCCAGAGGCCGATCCGGCGCCTTGCATGCGGCCGACCGCAGCGGAACACCTGAGGAGCACCAACTGCCCTATTCGGTCGCGTTCTCCGTGGTGTCGGCGTCGCGCTGGAGCTCGCCCAGCACGCTCGCCGGGTCGCCGTTCTTCTCCACGACGGTGCCGATCGACTTCTTGAGCCGCTTGACGACCGGGCCCCAGGACCTCTTGTTCACCGGGTAGAACTCGGCGTTCGGCAGCTGGTCGAGGAATTCCCACAGGTTCTTGTTGTCCTCGTCGGCCCGCATCGCCTCGGAGGCCGATGTGGTGACCGGCAGCAGGTCGTAGCGGTCCGTGAACTTCAGTACGTTGTCCTCGTCGTAGACGAAGTCGAGGAACGTGCCCACCTGCTCGCGGTGGCCGTTCCGCTTGAACGCCATCATCCAGTCGGAGACGCCGGTGGTCGCCGGGGACTCCCCGTCCTTGCCGGGGAGCGGCGCCATGCCGTATTTCACATGCCGCGCTTCCGCCTGCTTCATCAGCGTCGGGTGGCCGTTGAGCATCGCGACATCGCCGCGTGTGAAGCTGTCGAAGACCTCCTGACGGTCGGTCCGGCCGGGCTTGGGGTTGGTCAGGCCCTTGGCCACCATCTCGTCGCGCAGCCAGGTGAACGTGGCGATGTTCGCCCGCGAGTCGATGGTGTAGTTGCCGATGTTGTCGGCGTAGCCACCGCCACCGCTCAGCATCCAGTTGAGCGTCTCTGCCTGCGCTTCCTCGGCCCCGAGCGGCAGTCCGTACGGTGACGTCACCCCGGCCCGCTTCAGTGCCCCGGCGTCCTGCTCGAGCTCGCTCCAGGTCCGCGGCGGTGAGGTGATGCCCGCCTTGGCGAACAGCGCCTTGTTGTAGAAGAGCACGCGGGTGCTGGAGACGAACGGCAGCCCGTACTGGACGCGGTGGACCTCGCCCGCCTTCGCGAGGGCGGGGAGGAAGTCGGCCTGGGTGGGGATGGAGAGTAACTGGTCGGCCCTGTACAGCAGCCCCTGCGCGGCGTAGTCGGCATAGGCCCCGATCTGGGCGATGTCGGGGGCCTCGCCGCGCTCGACCATCTCGGCGACCTTCCGGTCGACGTCGTTCCAGCTGTAGACCTCGACGTCGATGCTGATACCGGGGTTCTTGGCCTCGAACGCGCGGGCGAGCTCGGCCCAGTACTCCTCGGAGCTGTTGGCGGCCTTGTCTCCGTAGTCGGCCGCGACGAGCTTGATCGTCACATCCCCGCCGATCGAGCTGTCGGCCCCGCAGCCGGAGAGCGTGAGGGCCATGGCCATCGTCACGCCGGCGGCCATGAGGCCCAGAAAGCGCCGCTGCACTGCGGATACCACCTTTGCCCTGAATGTCATCTACCGCCCGGGGCTCCCCCCACCCTGAGCGACGCGCGGATCACCCCCCGCACGCACCCACAAGGTCTACACCACGCCGGGTCCGCCCCGGGCAGCGCCCTTCCCTGGCCCAGCTCAGGGCTGCTATTCACGAGGCGACCACCTTCACACCGCCTCGAAGGAGCACCCCGACATGTCCTCAGCCGAGGAGTCCCGCACCGCGGCCGAGACGGCCACCCAGCCCAGGTGTTGGCGCCGCGCGGCGGAGGCCGTGGAGAGGGCGCAGGGGCTGCCGCGCCCGGGGGAGCGGGTGGCGGTGACCGGGTGCGGCACCTCGTGGTTCATGGCCCAGGCGTACGCGGCGCTGCGTGAGGCCGCAGGCCAGGGGGAGACCGACGCGTTCCCCTCGTCCGAATTCCCGTTGGGCCGCGCGTACGACCGCGTCGTCGCGATCACCCGCTCCGGCACCACGACGGAGGTCCTGGAGCTGCTGTCGGCGCTGCGCGGCCGTACCCGCACGACGGCGCTCACCGCCGACCCGACGACCCCGGTGATGGCCACGGCGGACGCCGTGGCCGTCCTGGACTGGGCGGATGAGGAATCGGTCGTCCAGACCCGCTTCGCCACGACGGCCCTGGCGCTGCTGCGAGCCGCCCTGGAATCGCAGGGACCGCTGCCCGCAGGGGTGAAGACCGTCGCCGAAGCAGCCGTCGACGCCGAACTGGCCCTCACCCAGCCCCTTCCGGCCGCCGTGCTCGGCGCGGAGCAGTGGACGTTCCTGGGGCGCGGCTGGACGTACGGGATGGCACAGGAGGCGGCCCTCAAGATGCGCGAGGCGGCGGGCGCCTGGACCGAGTCGTACCCGGCGATGGAGTACCGGCACGGACCGATCTCCATCACCGGGCCGAACCGCGTCACCTGGCTCTTCGGCTCGCTCCCCGAGGGGTTGTCGGGCGATGTCGCCCGGGTCGGCGGCACCCTGCTGGCGGACTCGGACAGTGCGACGGGGCCGCGCGCCCTGGACCCGATGGCGGATCTGATCCGCGCCCAGCGGCTGGCGGTGGCCATGGCGGAATCCAAGGGCTACGACCCGGACCACCCGCGCAACCTCACCCGCAGTGTGATCCTCCCGAACTAGCCCTCCCCGGAACCCCGGCCCCCGACGACGGAAGCCGAGCGATGCCCAACCAAGGCCGCACGGGTGCCACACCGTCGACCGCCCGCCAGATCAGCGTCAGTCGGCCGCAGAAAGAGGCCGGAGTGACCCCCACAGGACGGAAACGGAAACGAACCTGTGCCGGAGGGACACCCCCGGGGCGGCCACAGAAAGGGGCCAAGTCGCCGGGGCACCACCCAGGGTAGGCACGGGAGGGGTCGGGGTCGGAGGGGCGGGGTTCTGGAAACTTGGGGTCCCCCATGCCGAAGGCCAGGGAAGTATGTGTGGGCCGCCAGGGCCCGTGGATAGACGTTCCGGGACCCCAGCCCCGGAGGGCCCGGCCCCGGCACCCACCACGTACCCGCACCGCACCCCGCACCCCGCACCCGCAACGCGCCCGCGCCCGCGCCCGCCAATCCACGCACCACAAAGCACCCCACCCCCACGCGCGGTATCGGCCCCGGCGACGAGGGGCGGAACGGGCCCCGCCCGCAAGGCGAGGAGCGGGCCCAGCCTCGCAAAGAGCGCGGAGCGGCCCCGCCGGCGAGGCGAGGAGCCCCGGCGGCGAGGCGAGGAGCCCCGGCGGCGAGGCGAGCAATGGACTAGACCTCTCACCCCGTCCCGCGCGACACTGTCCTCCGTGAGACACGTCATCGCCCTCGATGTGGGCGGCACCGCCATGAAAGCCGCGCTCGTGACGGCGGACGGCGCCCTCCTGCACGAGGCCCGCCGGCCGACCGGCCGCGACCGCGGTCCCGACGCCGTCGTGGCGTCGATCCTCGACTTCGCCGCCGACCTGCGCGACCTCGGCCTGCACCGCTTCGGCGACCCCGCCTCCGCCGCCGGAGTAGCCGTTCCCGGCGTCGTCGACGAGCCCGGCGGTATCGCCGTCTACGCCGCCAACCTCGGCTGGCGGGACGTACGCCTGCGCGCCCTCCTCACCCAGCGGCTCGCCGCGCCCGTGGCGCTCGGCCACGACGTGCGGACGGGTGGTCTCGCCGAAGGCCGCCTCGGCGCCGGGCGGGGTGCCGACCGGTTCCTCTTCATGGCGCTCGGCACCGGAATAGCCGGGGCGATCGGTATCGACGGCCGGATCGAGCCGGGCGCACACGGCTGTGCGGGCGAGATCGGCCATATCGTCGTACGCCCCGACGGTCCCGGGTGCGGCTGCGGCCGACGGGGCTGTCTGGAGACCGTCGCCTCCGCCGCCGCGGTCTCCCGCGCCTGGGCGGCCGCTGGTGGCGGCCCCGGCGCGGACGCCGCCGACTGTGTGAAGGCCGTCCGGTCGGGTGACCCCCGGGCGGCTGCCGTGTGGCAGGAGGCGATCGGCGCACTCGCCGACGGCCTCGTCACGGGTCTCACCCTGCTGGACCCCGACACACTGATCATCGGTGGCGGACTCGCGGAAGCCGGGGAAACGTTGTTCTCGCCGCTGCGCGCAGCGGTCACGGCCCGGATCACGTTCCAGACAGTTCCGCACATCGTTCCGGCGGCCCTCGGGGACACCGCCGGATGCCTGGGCGCAGGTCTGCTCGCCTGGGATCTTCTCTCCGCGGAGGTAACCGCCTGATGGTGGCTCGTAAGGTTCTCACCGGCGCCCGCGTGGTGCTGCCGACCGGTGTCGTCGAGGGCGGCCGGGTCACCGTCGACGGCCGGACGATCGCCACGGACGAGAGCGGGTCGGCGCCCGCCACCGTCGTACTCCCCGGCGACCACTGGATCGTCCCCGGCTTCGTCGACATCCATGTGCACGGCGGCGGCGGCGCGACCTTCTCCGCCGGGACGGCCGAGCGGGCCCTCGAGGTCATCGGAACCCACCGGCGCCACGGCACCACCACCCTGCTCGCCTCCACCGTCACCGGAGACCTCGACGACCTGGCCCACCAGGCGTCCGCGCTCTCCGAACTCGTCGAGCAGGGCGATCTGGCGGGCCTCCACTTCGAGGGGCCGTTCCTCGCCCGCAACCGCTGCGGCGCGCACGAACCGTCCCTGCTGCGCGACCCGGACCCGTCGGACGTACGGAAGCTCGTCGACGCGGCGCGCGGTACGGCGCGGATGATGACCCTCGCGCCGGAGCTGCCCGGCGGTCTGGACTCCGTACGGCTGCTCGCCGACCACGGCGTCATCGCGGCCGTCGGCCACACCGACGGGTCCTACGACGTGACGCGACAGGCCATCGAGGCAGGCGCGACGGTGGCGACACATCTCTTCAACGCGATGCCGCCGCTCGCGCACCGCGCCCCCGGCCCCGTCGCCGCTCTTCTGGAGGACGAGCGGATCACGATCGAACTGATCAACGACGGGGTGCATCTGCATCCGGCCGTCCTGGAGCTCGCCTTCCACCGGGCGGGCGCCGGGCGCGTCGCCCTCATCACCGACGCGATGGGCGCAGCCGGGAAGGGCGACGGCCGCTACCCGCTCGGCGGACTGGACGTCGAGGTCAAGGATGGCGTCGCCCGGCTGGTCGAGGGCGGTTCGATCGCGGGCTCCACGCTGACGCTCGACTCCGCGTTCCGTCGGGCCGTGACGCTCGACAGGGTCCCCGTCGAGCAGGTGGTGGAGGCGATCTCGGCGACCCCGGCGCGGCTGCTGGGCGCATACGACCGGATCGGCTCGCTGGAGCCGGGCAAGGACGCGGACCTGGTGGTGCTGGACAGGGACTTCGCACCGGTCGGAGTGATGCGCAAGGGAGAATGGGTGCTTTCACCCGAACTGGTTTGAGTGTTCCCGGGGTTGGGCATCGGCGGTTGGTCCGGAGGTCTGGGCCGACCGCCGCTGTTTTGGCATGATCGCTCGCGCACTTGTACCCCTGCGCCGGCCCTCGGCAGCACGCACGCCCCACGGGAGGGGACCGTTGATCCTCACGGTCACGCTGAACGCCGCTCTCGACATCACCTACCGCGTGCCGCGGCTGCGGACCTCCGCCACGCATCGCGTGGCGGAGGTTTCGGAACGCGCGGGCGGCAAGGGGCTCAATGTGGCGCGTGTGCTCGGGGCCCTCGGGCACCGGGCGGTGGTCACGGGCTTCGTCGGCGGGCCGACCGGGGCGTCCCTGCGGGAGCTGCTGGCGCGGGACCGCACGCCGGGCGGCGTCATCGACGCCCTGACGCCGATCGCGGGCGCGAGCCGCCGGACCGTCGGGGTCGTGGACGCCTCGTCCGGAGAGACGACCCAGCTCAACGAGGCGGGCCCGACCATCGGCCGGGCCGAGTGGAACGCGTTCCTCGGTACGTACGCGGAGCTGCTCGGCGAGGCCGAAGCCGTAGCGCTGTGCGGCAGTCTGCCGCCGGGGCTCCCGGTCGGTACGTACGCACAGCTCGTCCGGGAGGCGCAGGCCGCGGGCGTACCGGTGCTGCTGGACACCGCGGGCGAGCCGCTGCGCCGGGGCATCGCCGCCCGCCCCGACCTGGTCAAGCCGAACGCCGACGAACTGGCCGGGCTCACCGGCTCCACCGAGCCCGTCCGTGCCGCGCACGACGCCCGTCGGCGCGGCGCCCGTGCGGTCGCGGCCTCGCTCGGGCCAGCCGGGATGTTCGCGGTGACCGCGGACGGCAGCTGGCACGCGGCCCCGCCGAGCCGTATCAGCGGCAATCCGACGGGGGCGGGGGACTCGGCCGTCGCGGGGCTGCTCTCGGGCCTCGCCGAGGGCCTGCCGTGGCCCGGACGGCTGGCGCGAGCCG
Source organism: Streptomyces sp. 8N706 (assembly GCF_052245415.1). Classification (NCBI taxonomy): domain Bacteria; kingdom Bacillati; phylum Actinomycetota; class Actinomycetes; order Kitasatosporales; family Streptomycetaceae; genus Streptomyces; species Streptomyces sp. 8N706. The sequence continues at coordinate 110,690 of NZ_JBQQBW010000004.1, forward strand.
TGGCGCTGTCCGCGGCAACCGTACTGGCCCCGGTGGCGGGCGAGTTCGACCGCGCGGCGTACGAGGACCTGCTGCCGCGCGTCGAGGTGGCCGACGGGTCGGCGGCGGCGTGACGGCTGGGACCCCCCTCATGCCCCGCCGGCGTGCATCCGGCCGGCTCCTCTCCCGTCGGCCGGGCCGAGCACGGCAGGAGGCTCGCGGTATGCAGCGATCGGGCTGAAGCGGCCCGGGATTGGGGGCGTCATGCCACTCGTCGGCACGGGCGAGCTCGTCGTACGGGCGCGGGCGGCGGGCCATGCCGTCGCGGCGTTCAATGTGATCACGCTGGAGCATGCCGAGGCGATTGCGGCAGGCGCGGAGACCGCGGGGGCTCCCGCGGTGCTCCAAGTGTCCGAGAACGCCGTGAAGTTCCACGGGGGACGGCTCACCGCGATCGCGGCGGCCATGGCCGCGGTCGCCCGCACGTCGACCGCTTCCCTGGCACTCCATCTCGACCACGTCGAGTCCGTGGAGCTGTTGCACGCCGCGCACCCGGAAGGGTTCAGCTCGGTGATGTTCGACGCCTCGAAGCTGAGTTACGGCGCCAACGTCAAGGCGACGGCCGAGGCGGTGCGGTGGGGCCACCAGCGCGGCCTCTGGGTGGAGGGCGAGCTGGGCGAGGTCGGCGGCAAGAAGGGCGAGGCGCCCCTGGACGCCCACGCGCCGGGCGCCCGGACCGACCCGGCGGAGGCGGCCGCCTACGTCGGCCGTACGGGCGTGGACGCGCTGGCCGTGGCGGTCGGCAGCGCGCACGCCATGACGGAGCGGACGGCCGTCCTGGACCATCGGCTGATCGGACGCCTCCGGGACGCGGTATCCGTCCCGCTGGTGCTGCACGGCTCGTCGGGCGTTCCGGACGAGGAGCTTCGCAAGGCCGTCGTCGCCGGGATGGTGAAGATCAATGTGGGGACCGCTCTGAACAGGGCCTGCACCGGGGCGGTACGGGCCTTTCTGGAGGAGCAGCCGTCGGTGGTCGACCCGCGCAGATATCTGCTTCCCGCACGGGAGGCCATGGCCGGGACCGTGGCGGACTTCATCGCCGTACTGACCGGCTCCGGCCCGCGTGACGACCCGGGCGGAATACCGCCCGCTCCGCGGAACTGAACACGCTGCGACGCGCAGGACATCGGCTGCGCGGAGGACGACTCATCCCGTCGGGATCCGCCGCCCTCGGCGGCGGGCCCCGCGTGGGTTCGGGAGAACGCGCGTTTCGGAGAACGGGAGCGTCCTCCGAGGACGGAAGCGCAGAGCGACCGCGCGCCCTAGTCCTTCACCTGACCGGCCTTCAACTGCACGTAGTCCAGGTTGAAGTTGCACGTGTCGGTCGGACCGCAGGAGAACTCGATGGTGTTGGTGCCCTTGTTGAGCTGAAGCCAGTCGTAGCGCATCGTCCAGCCCTTCTCCCACTCGCCTGGCTTCGCGCCGGCGTAGTTGTCCAGCTTGAGGGGCTCGGAGCGGGGGCTACTGTTCACCGTCAGCGTGGCCTTGGTGTCGGCGCCCGGGACCCCGTAGCCGGTGAACAGCGTGTACTGGCCCTTCTTCGGGACGTCCACGGAGTACGTGGCCGTTGCGCCCGCCTGGTCCATATGGACGTACGCGCCGGTCTTGGAGCGCGCGTTCGGCACGTCGCGGGCGACACCGGCCGTGCCTCCCAGGCGCAGGGAGGCTCCGTCCAGCCTGTCCGAGGAGAACTTCTTCTCCCCCTCACCCTTGCCCTCGTCCGCGGGCTCGTCCGGCTGTCCCTTGCCCTCGTCGACGCTGTCGGCGGGACCGGAGTTCCCGGCCTGGTCCTTCTTCGTGTCGTCCCCGCCATTGGTGAGCATCGCCACGCCGATGCCTATGAGCACCACGGCGACGACGGATATCGCACCGATCAGCAGGCCCTTGCTGTTGGGGCCGCGTCCGCCGCCGTGCCCGGCGGGCGACGGCGGGGCGGGCCGGCGCGGCGCACCGCCGGGGAGGGTCTCCGGGGCGGCGTAGTGGGCGTTGGGCTGCCGGCCGTACGACTGCTGCGGGGCCTGCTGGGACTGCTGGCCGTACTGGCGCTCGCCGACCCGGGTGACCTTGTTGTACGAGGTGCGGGGGACGCCTGGCTGTGCGGCGGGGCCGGGGTAGCCGTAGCCGCCGGTGCGGGGAGCCGTGTCCGTGCCGCTCGCCCCGCCGTCGCCGCCCTCCGAGCGGTACAGATAGCCGAACGGATCGTCGTTCTCAGGCGTGCTCGCACCGTTGTTGCCGGCCGTCATCCCCTGTCACTCCCCAACTGGTTCTCGTACCACCGGCGCCCTTGATCCGTAGCGCCCTGACAGCTCCTATCAAGGCCGGGGCGGCCCCGACAGACTCTGCGCTGTCCGGATGGCCAATGTTCACGATCGATTCACTGCCGGTGTCACAGCGGAGACACCGCCGACCGGCCGAGCCTACCCGCTCCCCGCGGTGACTGTTCCCCGCTTGGCGCAGGATACGGGCGCCGCTGCTGCCGCTGAGCTCGGCGTCGCCTTACCCCATGGGGGATCGGCCATGCCAGGGCTGACGAGGGGTGAGACGCGTCTCACTCACCACGGGCCGCTGCCTCACCGCCCTGCCGCCGAGGGCCGGTGCGGTGTGCTGTGCGGCCCGTCACACCGGGCCACCGCCTCACGGTGGCCGCCCCACCCCCGCCTCCGACAGCCGCACAGGGGCGGGCCGAGCGTGGTCGACGGGCGCCGGTCCAGGATTCCGTGGGGCCTCCGGGACGGGGAACGCCATCGCCGGGCCCGGCCGGACACGGCGCCGTGGCGGCCCCGACACCTTCCGGGCCGCGCCGCCCGGCCGGGGTCAGCCCGCTCGGCGGTGCTGCTTGGAGCGGGACCGCTTCTCCACGTACATCCGCTGGTCCGCCGAGGCCAGGACCTCTTCCGCGGACATCCCGCAGCCCGCCCAGGAGATACCGAAGCTGGCGCCCACTCGTACCGCACGGCCGTCCACCCGGATCGGCGGGATGATCGCGTTGCGCAGCCGTACCGCCAGGTCCTGGGCGTCCGCGCGGCCGAGGCCGTCGGCCAGGACCACGAACTCGTCGCCACCGAGCCGGGCGACCGTATCGCCGTCCCGGACGCCGTTGGTCAGGCGCCGGGCCACCTCGATCAGCACGGCGTCGCCGGTGTGGTGCCCGAAGCGGTCGTTGATCGACTTGAAGCCGTCGAGGTCGCAGAAGAGGACGGCGAGACCCTTGGCGCCGTCGTCCGTGTCGCCCTCGGGCGCGACGGTGTGGACATGATGGTCGTAGGCGATCCCGCCCGGCGGGCCGCCGAAGGGCGCGTCGAAACCGTCCGACCGGAAGCCGTGCTCGTCGGTCTCCACCTCCGCGACGTCATCGCCGTACGCGGCCCCGATGTACACCCCGCCCGTGTCCAGCGTGGCGCTGCTCGGCCCGTCCGGGGACGGCGGACGGTTGCAGAGCCGGGCGCTGAGGCGGGCGCGCAGCTCGGCGCTGTTGGGCAGGCCGGTGAGGGAGTCATGACTGGCGCGGTGCGCGAGCTGGAGTTCGTGGCGCTTGCGCTCCTCGATGTCCTCGACGTGGGTGAGCAGGAAGCGCGGCCCGTCGGCGGCGTCGGCGACAACGGAGTTGCGCAGGGAGACCCAGACGTACGTGCCGTCGCGGCGGGCCAGCCGGAGTTCGGCGCGGCCGCCCTCGGCGGACGTACGCAGCAGGGTGCCGATGTCCTCCGGGTGGACGAGGTCGGAGAAGGAGTAGCGGCGCATGGCGGAGGCCTGGCGGCCGAGGAGGCGGCACAGGGCGTCGTTCGCGCGCAGCAGCCGGCCGTGCTGGTCGCCGCCCATCTCGGCGATGGCCATCCCGCTGGGGGCGTACTCGAAGGCCTGGCGGAAGCTTTCCTCACTGGCGCGCAGGGCCTGCTGTTCGCGTTCGAGACGGACGAGGGCGCGCTGCATGTTGGCGCGCAGCCGGGCGTTGCTGATCGCGATGGCGGCCTGGAACGCGTACATCTGGAGGGCCTCGCGCCCCCAGGGTCCCGGCTTGCGGCCGTTGCGCGGCTTGTCGACGGAGATGACGCCGAGCAGTTCCTCGCCGGAGGAGTACATGGGCGCGAGCAGCCGGTCCATGGGGTGCCACTCGTCGGCGAACCGCGGCTGGGGGCCGTCGCTGTGCCACTGCGGTATGTCGTCGTCGTCCAGGATCCAGCCTTCGGTGTGCGGGATGAAGCGCAGCTCGCCCCATCGCTCGCCCATGGTGAGCCAGCGCTCCCAGGCGGCCCGGGAGCCGACGCGGCCGGCCATGAGGGCCTCGGCGCCGGAGTTGCCCGCGACGGCGGCGACGACGAGGTCACCGTCGGGGCGGACCAGATTCACGGCGGACAGCCCGTACCCGAGGCCGTTGATGGTGCCGTCGGCGACTGTCTGCAGGGTGTCCGCCAGGCTGCGGGCGGTGTTGAGGTCCGCGACGACATGGTGGAGCTGTCGCAAGGTCGCAAGACGGACATAAGGCTCCGACTCGGTTTCCACCGCTCACACCCCCCCGATACCTGACAGCAACTCCAGGGTCCTAGTCGTCCGATTACCACGGTCACTGAATCACAGCGAGCTGCTCAGTCGGTACACAGGGTCAACAATTCCTGCCTGCTGTGACTCAAGTCACAGCAGGGAATGAAGGGTTGAGCGAGCGGAATGGGAGCGCTCCTCACACTTATTGAACGCAAATGTGAGAACGGGAAGACCGTCCGGGAGCCTCTCGGCCAGGAGACCTAGGTCTTCGGTGGGCCCAGGGGCCGATGCAGCCGCGACGGAGCGCCGGATAGCGTTCCTGGCGTGTTGCCACAGACCTCTTCCCCGCACGCAGAGACCATCCCCCATGCTGATGGGGTGAGCGACGACGAGTTCCGCGCCGCCATGTCCCGGCTCGCCGCGGGCGTGGTGTTGGTGACCGCGTACGACCCGGAGTCCGGCCCGAGCGGCGAGGACGTCGGCATGACGGCGACCGCGTTCCTGTCGGTGTCGCTCGACCCGCCGCTGGTGATGGTGAGCGTTCGCAACGACTCCCGGATGGACGACCTCCTGGAGCGGCACCCGCTGTGGGCGGTGTCCGTGCTGTCCGAGAGCCAGCGGCACATCGCCGGGCGGTTCGCCATGAAGGGCAGGATCAGCGACCGGCTCCTCTTCGACGACATCCCGTACGAGCGCGGGGAGGTGGCCGGTGCGCCTCTGGTCCGCGGTGCGCTGGCGGTTCTGGAGTGCCGTACGGAGCAGCGGGTGACGGCGGGGGACCACAGACTCGTGATCGGGCGGGTGCTGACGGCCCGTACGCCGAGTGCGGAGGGCGGGCCTCTCCTCTACTTCCGAGGACGCTACCGGCGGCTCGACTGACGCGCTTGCCGTAACGCCCTGCCAGTCCCGGCACGAGGCCCCGGGAGCCGGGGCCGGAGCGGTAGGACGCGTCCGCCACCCGAGGCGGTGAGAGCCGTCTGTCTCGTGGAGCGGTGGCACGTCCGCCTCCTGGCGGCGGTGGCCCGTCCCCCACCCGGGGTGCGACGGAGCCGGTGGCCGGGCCCCCCGTGCGGTGCGACGGAGCCGGGCCCGGTCAGGGCGGTTGCCACAGCGGCCCCGAGGGCGCGCCGACAGCAGGCACGGCCCCTGCCGCGGCGCCGGTGGCAGACACGCTCGTGCCGCGGCGCAGACGGCCGCTACCAGTCGCGCCCCGAGCGACCGCGCTTGGTCTCGCCGCGCTGCTTCTTCTCGCGCAGCCGCCGCTCGTTGATGCGCCGCGGCACACGCGTCGTACGGCGGGGGCGCGGCGGGGGCGCCGTCGCCTCGGCGAGCAGAGCGGCCAGGCGGACGGCCGCCGCCTCACGGTTGCGCCACTGCGAGCGGTGCTCCGAGGCCCGTACGGACACGACGCCGTCGGTCAGACGGCCCGCGAGCCGCTCCAGCGCTCGCTCCCTCCAGACCGGAGGAAGTGCTTCCGTCTTCCCGAGGTCGAAGCGGAGTTCGACCTGACTGTCGCTGGTGTTGACGTGCTGGCCGCCAGGGCCCGACGAGCGGGAGAAACGCCACAGGAGCTCGGCCTCCGGCAGGGAGACCGAACCACGGATGACGTAGGGACCGGACATATGTCCCATGATCCCGGCTCGATGCGATTCCGTCACCCCGTTTTCCACGGCGACGACAAGGGTTGAGTAAAGAAAGTAAAGCGGTATGGAACCCTGTGGTGGGCTCGTGGCGTTGTGGAGGGTGACGGTAGCTTCGTCACCGCACGGAGCCCGGCACACTGACGATGAAGACGATGAAAGGGACATCCCCATGGCTGTAAGCCTGTCCAAGGGCGGCAACGTCTCGCTCACCAAGGAGGCCCCCGGCCTCACCGCCGTCACGGTCGGCCTCGGCTGGGACGTCCGCACCACCACCGGCACGGACTTCGACCTCGACGCGAGCGCGATCGCCGTCAACGGGGCGGGAAAGGTCGTCTCCGACGGCCACTTCGTCTTCTTCAACAACAAGTCCACCCCGGACCAGTCCATCGTCCACACCGGTGACAACCGCACCGGCGAGGGCGGGGGCGACGACGAGGCCATCAACGTCAACCTGGCCGGCCTCCCGGCCGACGTCGACAAGATCGTGTTCCCGGTCTCGATCTACGACGCCGAGAGCCGCAGCCAGAACTTCGGCCAGGTGCGCAACGCCTACATCCGCATCGTCAACCAGGCCGGTGGCTCCGAGATCGCGCGCTACGACCTCAGCGAGGACGCGGCCACCGAGACCGCCATGGTCTTCGGCGAGCTGTACCGGAACGGCGCCGAGTGGAAGTTCCGTGCGGTCGGCCAGGGCTACGCGTCCGGCCTGACCGGTATCGCCCAGGACTTCGGCGTCAACGTCTGACGCCCTGCGACAGCGCCGCCCATCAGCTGTCCGGACTCCCCATCAGTTCTCGAGCTTCGATCTGAGTTCCTGGTTCCTGGGCTTCGATCTGAGTTTCTGGTTCCTGGGCTTTGATCCGAGTTTCTGGGAGTCCACCCGCTGACCTGCCGTCGGCCCCCGGTTCCCCGCCGACCGGGGGCCGTCGCGTTAGCGTGCGGCCCATGATCCTCGAACCGCTCACGATCCCCGACGACGTGACGCACGGGCCGCTGGGACCGCACGGGCTGCCGGTGCCGCTGCTCGACGAGCTGACCGCGCTCTACCGCTCCGACCCTGTCTTCCAGCGGATCAGTGGCGACTTCCCCGACCCCGAGGACATCCGCCCCGAGCAGGTGGCCGCGAGCCTCGCCGAGGAGCTGGCGCACCCCTCCTCCGAGGTACTGCTCGCGCGGGAGGGCCACCGCCTCCTCGGCGTCGCCATCACACTCGCCGAGCACCCCGACCCCGACGATCCCGACCCCTGGATCGGTCTGCTGATGGTGCACGGCCAGGAGCAGCGCACGGGATACGGCCGCGAGCTGGCCCGGCTCGTGGAGGAACGGCTCAGGGCGGGGGGCGCGGAGGGCGTACGGCTGGCGGTCCTGGAGAGCAACCCCAGGGCCCTGGCGTTCTGGACGGCACTCGGCTACGAGATCATCGACCGTCGTGAGGACCGGCGACTGCACCGCCCGTGTGTGGTCCTGCGCCGGGACCTCCGCGCGAGCTGAGTATCCGTCAGCCCGGCTGGTAGCGGAAGCCCGTTCCACCCGTCGCCACCGGCCGCCTTGCCCGTCCGAGGCAGCGGCGCGAAGACGATCAACGGTGTGAGCTACAACAGCCCGGCTTGCAACGGCTCCACGGTGACGGGGATCGGCCGGGCCAAGGCGGGAAGACCTGGTACAAGGCCCTCACCGCGTACTTCCCCTCCACCACCAACGACAAGGCCGCGCGCACCGCGACCCTGAAGGCGGCGGGTGACCTGTACGGGACGACGAGCGCCGAGTACAAGGCGGTTCGGCGCCGCCTGGACCGGAATCGACGTCACGTAGCCCTCGGAACGCGCACGGCGCGTCACAGGGCATGACGCGGGCCGTACCGTCTCCCCACGGTGCGGCCCGTTCCGGTTCCGCCACCACCGGATTTACGCTGCACACCATGACTCAACACGTGCGCGGTGTGGTTGCTCCCGGCAAGGGCGAGCCGGTGAGGGTCGAAACGATCCTGGTCCCGGACCCCGGACCGGGCGAGGCGGTGGTGAAGGTGCAGGCCTGCGGGGTCTGCCACACCGACCTGCACTACCGGGAGGGCGGGATCAACGACGAGTTCCCGTTCCTGCTCGGGCACGAGGCGGCGGGCGTGGTGGAGTCGGTCGGCCAGGGCGTCACGGACGTGGCGCCCGGAGATTTCGTGATCCTCAACTGGCGTGCGGTGTGCGGCGAGTGCCGTGCCTGCCGGCGCGGCCGCCCCTGGTACTGCTTCTCCACCCATAACGCCTCCCGGCCGATGACGCTCGGCGACGGCACCGCCCTCTCCCCCGCACTGGGCATCGGCGCCTTCGCCGAGAAGACGCTGGTCGCCGCCGGGCAGTGCACGAAGGTCGACCCGTCGGCGAGCCCGGCCGCCGCGGGTCTGCTCGGCTGCGGGGTGATGGCGGGCCTGGGCGCGGCGATCAACACCGGCAACGTGGGGCGCGGTGACTCCGTCGCGGTGATCGGCTGCGGCGGCGTCGGCAACGCGGCGGTCGCCGGAGCCCGGCTGGCCGGAGCATCGAAGATCATCGCGGTGGACCTGGACGACCGGAAGCTGGAGCTCGCGCGCTCCCTGGGCGCCACGCACACCGTCAACGGCCGGACGGCGGACGTGGTGAAGGGCATCCAGGAGCTGACCGGAGGGTTCGGCGCGGACGTCGTGATCGAGGCGGTCGGCCGCCCGGAGACGTACCAACAGGCGTTCTACGCCCGTGATCTGGCCGGTACGGTCGTCCTCGTCGGAGTTCCCACGCCCGAGATGCGGCTGGAACTGCCGCTGCTCGATGTCTTCGGCCGCGGTGGCGCGCTGAAATCCTCCTGGTACGGCGACTGCCTGCCCTCTCGTGACTTCCCGGTGCTCATCGACCTCTACCTCCAGGGGCGGCTGAATCTCGAAGCGTTCGTCAGCGAGACGATCGGGCTGGACGACATCGAGGAGGCCTTCGGGAAGATGCAGCGCGGCGAAGTGCTGCGCTCGGTGGTGGTGTTCTGATGGCGGCGCCCTCGGCGGTACGCGTCGACCACCTCGTCACCTCCGGCACGTTCTCCCTGGACGGCGGGGTCTGGGAGGTCGACAACAACGTCTGGCTCGTCGGCGACGACTCCGAGGTGTATGTGATCGACGCCGCCCACGACGCGGACGCCGTCCTGACGGCCGTCGGGGACCGCAGGCTGCTGGGCATCGTCTGCACCCACGGTCACGACGACCACATCGACGCCGCCCCGGAGGTCGCGGAACGGGCCGGGGCACCGGTCCTGCTCCACCCCGAGGACGAGGTGCTCTGGCGGATGCGGCACCCGGACCTCCGGCCGGACGCCCCACTGGCCGACGGCCAGGTCCTGACCGTCGGCACCGCGGAGCTGCACGTCCTGCACACCCCGGGCCACAGCCCCGGCGCCGTCTGTCTGTACGCCCCGGACCTGGGCACCGTCTTCTCCGGCGACACCCTTTTCCAGGGCGGCCCCGGGGCCACCGGCCGCTCGTACTCCTCCTTCCCGACGATCATCGAGTCGATCCGGGAACGGCTGCTCACCCTGGAGCCGGACACCCTCGTACGCACCGGGCACGGCGACTCCACCACCATCGGGGCGGAGGCGCCCCACCTGGAGGAATGGATCGCGCGCGGTCACTGAACCCGGCCCCGGCGGAGCGGAGGGGACGGGCCCGCATCCGCCGGGCCATTCCACGGGCCACCGGGCCGCCGGGGCGTGACACCATCGAACCGTGATCGACCTCGGCTATTCGCTCTCCCGCCGCTTCCCCGACCCGCCGCAGACGGACTACCGCACGGCGGACGTCCACGCCCTGCGGCACGACCTCTTCTGCGGCGATGTCTACCTCGCCGACACCAAGGCCGACCGGGAGCTGTCCACAGCCTGGGGATGGGTGCCGGTGCTCGACTTCGCCTGGGCCCTGTGCGACATCGTCGAGCAGCTCGACCAAGACCCCCGCGGCAGCCGCTCCCACCGTCCCCAGTACGCCGAGCTCGACTTCACCGAATCCACGGACCGGATGGTGTTCGAGCGCCGGTTCGGCTGGGTGGACATCACGGCCGACTGGATGCCGGCGGACGAGCCACCGCTCACCTTCAGCCACTCCGCGCTGCGCCGCGAGGCCCGCGACTTTCTGCATGATCTGATCGCCGACCTCACCGACATGCACGACGGGCTCGCCGACAACCCCGTCATCTGGGACCTCCAGGCACGCTTCCGCAGGACCTGACTCCAGCCTCGCAGCCTCCAGGCCGGCAGTACGTGGCTCCAGCCCGGCAGTACGTGGCTCCAGCTCCGCAGCCCCCAGCCCCGCAGGACGTGGCTCCAGCTCCGCAGGGTGTGACCTCGGCCGCTGCTGGACCTGATTTCCCCCACAGGACCGTATTCAGCCCGACGGCCCCGCCTCGACCCGTACCCCTATCCACGCCGCGAACGCCGGGGCCAGATCGAGCAGTTGGGACGGGCTGATCACAGCCCCCGCCAGCCGCTCCACCCCCCGCGCGATATCCAGCTCCGCGACCGCCCGCAGATCCACCTCGCTCATCTCCGCGCCGTGGAAGTCCGCCGCCCGGAGCGTGCAGTCCCGGAACTCCACCCGCTGCAGCCGTGCCCCGCCGAAATCGGCCTCGAGGAGCACACACCCCTCGAACACGACGTCCGTGAGCGAGGAGTTCCGCAGTTCAGATAGTCGATCTTCCCTCCCCGCACCAGCACCCGCTCCAGCACGGACCCGTGCAGCTGCACCCCGCCGAGCCGCGGCTCGGTCAGCTCCACATCCCTCAGCGCCGCCCCGGCAAGGTCCGTACCGACCCCTCGCACCTCCTCCAGCACACAGTCGATGAACCGCGCGCCGCACAGCCGCGTCTCGTCCAGCCCGCAGCGGTACACCCCGCAGTCCATGAACCGCGCGCCGCCGCCCTCCTGCCCGGACAGATCGAGGTCCGCGAACTCCAGCCCGTCGTAGTCCCCCTCCGGCTCCAGGCCCTGCCCCTCGAACGCACCCAGCCGCGGCAGCCGCACCTCGGCCCGCCGCACCGCTCCCCCGGCCTTCCTGCCCCGCGCCACGCTCATCACCGCCTCTCGACCACCCATCGTGGACCACCCCACTGACACCGTCCCCGACCACGCCACGGCGCCCCTCGTGACAAACACCGCCGGACGCCACTTGACCTCAACCAAGCTCGAGGTCGGAAGGTGATGAGCGACGCCCCGCACCGCTCTGACGAGGAGACACCATGCACGCGATCCGGCTGCACGCCTTCGGCCCCGCCGCGAATCTGACGTACGAGAAAGTCGATGACCCCGAGCCGGGGCCGGGGCAGGTCCGGATCGCCGTCACCGCGTCGGGCGTCCACCTCCTGGACACCGCGCTGCGCGAAGGCATACAGGGCGGCCCCGTCCCGGCGCCCGAGCTGCCCACCATCCCCGGTCGCGAGGTCGCCGGGACGGTCGACGCGCTCGGCGACGGCGTGGACGGTGTATGGCTGGGTCGCCGGGTCGTGGCCCACCTCGGACTGGTCCCGGGCGGCTACGCCGAACTCGCCGTCGTGGGCACGGAGAAGCTGCACGCCCTGCCCGACGGACTCGGGGAGGCAGAGGCCGTCGCCATGATCGGCACAGGCCGCACCACCATGGGCATTCTGCGTCTCGCCGGGCTGACCTCCGACGACATCGTGATCATCACGGCCGCGGCAGGCGGTGTCGGCTCCCTCCTCGTCCAGTACGGCAGGAACACCGGGGCCACCGTCATCGGCCTCGCGGGCGGCCGGGCCAAGGTCGCACGGGTCCGCGAGCTGGGCGCGGACCTCGCCGTCGACTACACCACCGGCGACTGGCCCGACCAGATCCGCGACTTCCTGGGCACACGCCGGGGGACCGTCGTCCTCGACGGGGTCGGCGGCGACCCCGGCCGGGCAGCCGTCGACCTCCTCGGCCGCGGCGGACGCCACCTCGTCCACGGATGGTCGGCGGGCGGGCCGCTCGCCGGCGGCCTGCTCGAGTTCTCCGGCGAGGAATTGGCGGAGCGCGGCATCACCACCCGGACCGTGCTCGGCCCCCCGATGCTCGAGGGCATCGGCGGCGACAACCCGCTGCGCACCCTGGAGGAACGGTCGATGGCCGAGGCCGCGGCCGGCCGACTCGTACCCGTGGTGCAGCGCTTCCCGCTCTCCGAGGCGGCCGCCGCCCACCGGGCCCTGGAGAGCCGCGCCACGATGGGCAAGGTCGTCCTCATCCCCTGAGACCGGGCACGCGCCCCCTCCCCCGGCCCCTGGCGCACGGCCCGGGGCGGCCTCGTTGCCCCGCCCGACGCGTGGCTGAGTGGGCGCCAGGTCCCCAAGGCCCCGGCCGCCGACGAGGAGTGGAGAACTCTCTGGCGTGGGGCATGTACGTCGGTTAGCGTCTCCGGCGAGACGGGTCGGTCCGTCACGTTGAGTGGAGGCGGGGCGGCGTTGGCGGGCATGGCCGGTGCAACGCGGCGATCGCCGTGGACGAAGGAGTTGGTTTTGCATGTCGAGCGCCAGGACTTGGTTCATCACCGGGGCTTCCCGTGGCTTGGGCCGGGCGTTCACCGAGGCCGCACTCTCCGCTGGAGAGCATGTCGTGGCAGCCGCCCGCAATGTTGAGCCGCTCGTCGAGTTAGCCGAGAAGTACCCGGATGATCTCGTACGGCTTGCCCTGGACGTTTCTGACCGCGGAGCCGTGTTCGAGGCGGTGGAACGGGCATCATCGGCTTTCGGCCGACTCGATGTCGTCGTCAATAACGCAGGCGGTCTGTTGTACGGCATGGTGGAGGAGGCAACGGAAGAACAGATCCGAGACCACCTCGACGTCAACTTCTTCGGTGCGGTGTGGGTTGCCCAGGCCGTGATTCCCTGCCTGCGTGCGCAGGGCTCCGGGCGCATCCTTCAGGTCACGTCGATGGGCAGCGGCGGCGGCATGGCCTCCGTCGGGTTCTACGGGGCGGGCAAGGCGGCACTCGACTCGGTCAGTGAAGCGCTGGCGATGGAGGTCGAGCAGTTCGGGATCAAGGTCACCATCGTGCAGATGGGCGGGTACGCTACGGGGCTGTTCACGGCGGGGACCACAACGACTGCACCCGACCCGGCCTACGAAGGACTGCGTTCCCAGCTGGCGGAAATGTGGGGCGAGGACGCCGGCCCGGATCCGAGCACCGTGGCACCCGTCATCATGGAATTGGCCGGACTGCCGGACCCGCCCCGGCGCCTGATTGCCGGTAGCCGGTCGTTCGATCTCGTCCAGGAGATGGACCAGGCCCGTGTCGAGGAGTACCGGACCTGGGAACCCCTCAGCCGCATGGCACTGGGCTGACCTCACAGGAGCGTGGAGTCCGGCCTCGCTGCGCATGCCGGGGCCGGCTTTCTGCGGGACAACCTGCGTTGCCCCGTGGAGGGATGGGAACGTCCGGACGTTCCCGGGGTCGGGCCGCCGTGCTCGGTTTGATGCCTGGGGCCGAGGCTGCGCGGACAGCATGCGGAGCAGGAGATCCGCTGTGCCGGCTGCCGGCGCCGGTGGCGGTTCTCGGCAGTCGACTGATGCAGAGGACCGACCAGCACTTCCACGTCCGGGCCTCCAGCCGACCCCCTGTCGGCCGTCTTCCGGCCCCGGTCAGTCCGCCCCCGCGCCCAGCACCGCCAGCGCGTCATCCGTCAGGCGGAAGCCGGTCCACTCGTCCATCGGGACCGCGCCGAGCGCCTTGTAGAAGTCGATGGACGGGGTGTTCCAGTCCAGGACCGACCAGTCCAGACGGCCGTAGCCGCGCTCCACACAGATCCGCGCCAGCTCGGCGAGGAGCGCCTTGCCGTGGCCCCGGCCGCGGGCCTCGGGGCGGACGTAGAGGTCCTCCAGATAGATACCGTGCACCCCGCGCCAAGTCGAGAAGTTGAGGAACCACAGCGCGAAGCCCTCGGCCCGGCCGTCCGTCTCCGCGATATGGGCGAACGCCGCCGGACGGTCCCCGAAGAGGGCGCGGCGGATGTGCTCCTCGGTGGCCTCCACCTCGTGCTCCGCCTTCTCGTACACGGCGAGCTCGCGGATCATGGCGACGATGGCCGGTACGTCCTCAGGTGCAGCGGGTCGGATCATCCGCCCAGGTTACGGCGGTGCGGCAGGTGGGCGCACCGGCCCATGTCACACCAGGGCCCAGCACCGCCGTCGTACAAGCATGGGCGCCATGAACCAGACGCGGACCCCTCGCACGGTCCTGCTGGCGGGCGCGAGCGGCGTCCTCGGGCGGCACATCGCCAGGGCCCTCACCACCGCCGGACACCGGGTCGTCCCACTCGGCCGCGGCCCGGAGAACGCGGTGCGCGCCGACCTCCTCGACCGTGCGGGCCTGCTGCGTGCCGTGGACGGCCTGGCCGTCGACACCGTCGTCCACGCGGCGACCGCCCTGCGCAAGCCGCCGATGCGCCACGGGGACATGGCGGCCACCGACGCCCTGCGCATCCAGGGCACCGCGAACCTCCTGGACGCCGCCCGGGCGACCGGCGCCCGCCGCTTCGTCGCCGAGTCGATGATCTTCGGCTACGGCTACGGGGACCACGGCGACCGGGTGCTGCACGAGGACACCGACGTGTTCGGCCCCAAGGGCTCCACCCGCTCCCTCGAGCAGCACATCGGGGCGATGCGGACCAAGGAGGCGATGGCCTTCTCCGCCGTCGGTATGGACGGCATCGCGCTGCGCTTCGGGCTCCTCTACGGCGAGGGTGGCACGGACGCCCTGCTGCCGATGCTGCGCAGACGCTCGCTGCCGCTGCCGGAGGACCACGGCCGGGTGCTGCCCTGGGTGGAGCTGCCCGACGCGGGGTGGGCGGTCGTCGCCGCGGTGGAGCGGGGACGGTCCGGTCAGGCGTACAACATCGCGGACGACGAACCGATCGGCTTCGGCGGCCATGTACGGGCCGTCGCCGAGGCGTTCGGACTGCCCCGGCCGATGACGGTGCCGCTGGGACTGCTGCGGCCGATGTCGTACGCGTACGCGGCCATGTCCACCTCCATGCGGGTCTCCAACGCCAAGGCCAGGGACGAACTCGGCTGGGCCCCGACACACCGCGGGAGCGTGGCGGGGCTGCGCAGCCTCGCCGCGGCGACCCGTCGGGCGGCCTGATCCCGGCAACACGCAGTCGGCAGCCCGCAGTCGGCAGCCCCGACCGCCCCCGGGTCACCGGCCCCGGGGCCCGAGCCAGGAACCTCCCGGGTCCCTGACCCGAGGGCCGTGCCAGGAACCTCCCGGGTCCCGGTTCCGGGCCCCGCGCCAGAAACACCCAGGTCCCTGACCCACGGGCCGGACGCCGGGAACCCAGGTCGGCCCCGAGCGCGGCCCGGCCCCGGCGGGGCTCAGAGCCGACGTGCCTCGATGAGGACCAGGCTCTCCGGGTGCAGAGCCGGGGCCTGGACTCCCACGGCCGACAGCACCCGCCCCGGCAGCTCCACCCCGGAGTCCCACCAGGGGAGCCGCGAGCCGGTGAACGCCTGGGGACGGTCACCGGGGGCGAGGGGAGTGAGACGGTACGTGGACGTGCCGTCCAGCCCCGGAAGGCGGACCCGGCCCGGCGGGGCCTGCACGCCGGTCGCCATCCGGACGAGTGCGTAGACCCCGCGCGAGCGGTCAGGCGCCACCACACCGTGCACCCACAGAGCCGGGTCGGGGTGGTCGCCGCGGACGACCGTCCCGCCGTGCAGCAGCGGCCGCAGCTCCTTGTACGCCGCGATCCACGCGGCGAGCCCGGCGCGCTCCCGCGGCCCCGCCCCGGTGAGGTCCCATTCGATGCCGAAGTGGCCGAACAGAGCGGTGCCCGCGCGGAAGTCGAGCGTGTGGGAGCGCCCCGTCGTCTGCGAGACGGGCGCGCCGACGTGCGCCCCCATCAGCTCGGGCGGCAGCAGCATCCCCGTCCAGCGCTGGATCTGCTGGCGCTCCAGCGCGTCGATGCAGTCGCTCGTCCACACCCGGTCCGTACGCTCCAGGATCCCGAGGTCGATACGGGCGCCGCCCGAGGAGCAGGACTCGATCTCCAATCCCGGGTGGCGGGCGCGCAGTTCGTCGATGAGGCGGTAGACGGCCACCGTCTGGGCATGGACCCCGGCGACGCCTGCCGGGCCGGTTCCGGCTTCCACCAGATCCCGGTTGTGGTCCCATTTGAGGTAGCCGACGGCGTACTCGGCGACCAGGGCGTCCAGCCGTTCCAGCAGGTAGGCGTACGCCTCCGGCCGCCCGAGGTCCAGCACCTGCTGATGACGGGCGAGCGGCGGGGTGCGGCCGCCGGTGGACAGGATCCACTCGGGGTGGGCGCGGGCCAGATCGGAGTCGGGGTTGACCATCTCCGGCTCGACCCAGAGACCGAACTCCATTCCGAGCCCCCGGACATGGGCGGCCAGCGGATGCAGGCCGTCCGGCCAGACGTCCTTGTCCACATACCAGTCGCCGAGTCCCGCACGGTCGTCGCGACGGCCGCCGAACCAGCCGTCGTCCAGCACGAACCGCTCCGCGCCCACGTCGGCGGCCGCGTCGGCCAGAGCCTTCAGCTTGTCCAGGTCCTGCTGGAAGTAGACGGCCTCCCAGGTGTTGAGGGTCACCGGGCGCGGCGTACGCGGATGGTGCGGGCGGTCGCGCAGAAAGCCGTGGAAACGCCCCGCCAGTTCGTCCAGCCCGCGCCCGTACGAGCCGTAGGTCCAGGGGGTTTCGTACGTGTCGCCGGGAGCGAGCCGGACCTCCCCCGGGAGCAGTGCCTCGCCGCCGCCGAGGAGAGAGACACCGGCCGGCGTGCGCTCGGCGAACGACCGGTGGTTGCCGCTCCATCCGACGTGCAGGCCCCACACCTCACCCGTACGGAACCCGAAACCGCCTTCGCCCGCAGCCTGGACGAGGGTGGCGTCGGCGCCGGTGCGGCCGCGCCGGTTCTCGCGCAGATGCGTGCCGAGGGTGAACTCATGCCGCTGGGGGATGCGTTCGCGCAGATGACGGCCGGTGAGATCGAGCAGTTCGGTGGCGTGGGACGGTACGGGCAGGGTGAGCAGCAGCCCGTCCAGCGTGTACGGGTCGTCGCCGTCGTTGGTGAGGGCCGCCCGCAGCCGTACGAGCCCGGACCGGGTGAGCTCGATCTCCAGCCCGAGCGCCAGCCCGGCGTGTTCGTCGGCGGCCTCAACGGTGACCCGGTGCCGTACGGGGCCTTCGCCGGCCCCGGCCTCCAGGGCCCGGACGGTGAAGGCGGTGGAGAAGTCCCGGCCGTCCCGGTGCCCGGTCAGTCCGGGGGTGCCCAGCCACCCGGCGGACAGCTCCGGCAGCACCGCCACGGGCACCCGTACGTCGAGGGTGCTCGACATGATCTGCGGCTCGTCGGCCCCGGCGAGGGCGGCGAGGGCCTCGTCGCCGAGCGCGCCGAGGTCCGCGCCCCAGTGGACGATCCGCGGTAACAGCCCGCCTGTGCAGTCGAGGACGAGGCTTGTGCGGGCGGAGCGGAGGTGGAGGTAGCCGTGGGAGTGCCCGACGCCCATATGAGCCCCTTGGTCGGTCGGCGGTCACCGGCCTCGGTGGGGTGGCCGGGTGAGGATCATTTGTATTGCGGAAACGGCTTTCCGTGCCAGGCCCAAGCTGCTCGCGCGCCGCCGACCGGGCCGCCGAAATCCGGGCGCAGCGCATCCGGAGGTACGACACGGTGGCGCCCGGCGTGTCACGGCGACTGCCCGGATGGTCACCGGGGTGTGCGCCGAAGCAGCGCCGCCGGGCCCTTGCGGCACCACCGCCGGGCCCTTGCCCAGGACGACGCGGCACGCACGCGCCGCAGCGAGGCCTCACAACCGCGGAACCTGAGGGCTACTTCTTGGCGGCGGCCTTGGCGGCCCGTTTGGCCTCCTGCTTGTAGGCACGCACCTTGTCCAGCGATTCGGGCCCGGTGATATCGGCCACCGAGCGGTACGAGCCCGCCTCGCCGTAGGCACCCGCCGCCTCGCGCCAGCCCTCGGGCGCCACCCCGAGCTGCTTGCCCAGCAGGGCCAGAAAGATCTGGGACTTCTGCTTGCCGAAGCCGGGCAGTGCGTTCAGCCGCTCGAGGAGCTCCTTGCCGGTACCGGCGTCGCGCCACACCGCCGCCGGATCACCGTCGTAGTGATCGACCAGGTACTGGCAGAGCTGCTGCACCCGCTTCGCCATGGAGCCCGGGTAGCGGTGCACCGCGGGCTTCTCCGACAGCAGCGCGGCGAAGGCCTCCGGATCGTAGGCGGCGATCTCCTGAGCGTCCAGATCGTCACCGCCCAGCCGCTCGGCAATGGTGTACGGGCCGGAGAACGCCCACTCCATGGGGATCTGCTGATCGAGAAGCATGCCGATCAAGGCGGCCAGCGTGCTGCGGCCGAGCAACGCGTCGGCCTCCGGCCGCTGAGCAAGCCGAATTCTCACGTCCATGGTCAGCCGGTCCCTCACTCACGCGTTCCGTCGGTTGCCTCCACGCTAAGCGGTCGCCCTCCGGGCGGCGATTCAAACGGCCGCCCTCCCCATGGCCAATACCGCAACTGCATTTGCGGTGACCTCGCTCTGCGGGCGGCCTCTCCGGGACCCGAGCCTTGGCGAACGACCTGTCCACAGCGTCTCTCGCGCGCCCAATATCTGATCGGCAGTCCGGCAACCAAGCTCGGAATCAAGAGCTGAGCTGCGAAAATCCGCAACCGGTCGCAGTATCAGAGCCAGGACCTATCCGGCGGATCATGGCGGCGGAACATCCGGACAGGCATGCCCCGGCGGACTGCACCAGGTGCCTCTACGGCGCCCAGGGATGGGCCGCGGTGTCGGCCAGCATGGACACCACAACGCCGAGACACAGGACCACGAGTGCCGGGCGCGGCGAGACGCGGCGGGCAACGAAGCCCGCAGAAGCGGAGAGGGCGGCGCCCACAGCGCAGATGGCGGCCCAAGCCCCCACCGGCGTCAGCAGCCCGGCTCCCACCACCTCGGCCCAGAAGGAGAACCACGACGGATAGCACCCTGAGGGCCGCTCCACCAACGGGCGCCCCGCCGTCCCTTGGCCCCCTGGAGGGTGCGCCGGCAGCAGGATCCGCTCCTCATCCGGCCCGCGGCCCGACCTCGTGCCAGAAGGCATCGACGCGGGCGTTCCATTCTTCGGGTATCTCCTGGAAAGGCTGGTGTGCCTCCTCCTCCATCACCGCGAACCGTGCGCCGGGAATTCTGTCCGCGACGGCGCGGCAGAGCACGGGGCGGCTGGTGGAGTCGCGGCCGCCGGCGAGGACCAGCGTCGGGGCGGTGATTTCCGGCAGGCGGTCGGTCGTATCGTGATCCAGCATGGCGTCGAGGAAACGCTGGAAGTTCGCGGTCGTCTGCTGGTGCGGAAAAGCGAGCACCTCCTCGATGAACTGGTCGACGGTGCCGTCGTTGTGCGCCCGGGCCGTGTAGACGTCCAGGAAGAACCCCTCCAGGAACGCGCGCTCGCTCGGGGCAACCTCCACCAGCCAGCGGGCGAACAGCATCCACCGGCGCAGGTAGTGGTCCGGCACCGACCAGGTGCTCTGCAGGACCAGGCTGCGCACCAGCTCAGGGTGGCGGAGCGCCAGCTCCTGGCTGATGATGCTCCCGCCGGAGAAGCCGGCGACGTGGGCGGATGCAATGTCCAGCGCCCGCAACACCGCCGCCGCGTCGTCGGCCATCACCTCGACCGAGACGGGATCCTCAGGCATGGCGGTCCGACCCGCCCCCCGGTTGTCGAAGGCGGTCAGCCGGTAGCGGTCGGCCAGCCCGTCGAGCTGGAACTGCCACGACTCGACGGTGTCACCGAGGCCGCCGATCAGCAGAACGTCTGGCCCTTCGCCGACCTGCTCGGTCCAGATGTCCAGCTCACCGGCGCGCACGTGCTGTCCCATCGATCAGCCCTCCTTGGGTCTGCCATGCCGGTTCTGCAGGTGCTCGGCATGCGTCCGCAGACACGTCGCCCGGTTTGAAGAACCCGACCGTGGAAGTCGAGGCAGAGGGTGGGCATCGACGTCCGACCCGCCCAGGTCGATCTCCTCTCTCCCCCCACCGCGGTTGATCACGAGGAGACCGTTCGGATCGATGATCGGGCTCCGGCTTCCTCCGGTCGGTCACTCAAGCATCCGCTCGTGGAGCAAGGCACGCCAGCCGTTCGGAACCGGAACTGCTCCGGCCTGGGTTGCCTCCAGGCTCCTCCGTCCCGCGTACAACTCCTGAGTCGCCGTCGTAAACCGGGCAAGCGCGTCCGGCAGCGGGGCGATGCCGATGCCCGGGGCGGTGGGTACGGGCAGGTGGCCGTCCTGGAGGACGAACGGTTCGGTGATGTCCTCGGCGAAGTACCGGCTGGAGGCGGAGGTGTCGCCGGGGAGGGTGCAGCCCGGGAGGGCGGCGAGCGCCAGGTTGGGGGCGCGGCCAATGCCCGTCTCCAGCATTCCGCCGCACCACACGGGCACGCCGTGGGCGGTGGCCACGTCGTGGATGCGACGGGCTTCCGGATAGCCGCCGACGCGGGCCGGTTTGACGTTGATGACCCGGCAGGCGTCCATCGCGATCGCGGACGCCGCGTCGCGCGCGGAGTGGATCGACTCGTCGAGGCAGACCGGGGTGGCCAGACGCTTCTGGAGCTGGGCGTGGGCGTGGAGGTTGTTCTCCTCCAGCGGCTCCTCGATCAGCAGCAGCCCGAAGTCGTCGAGCTTACGCAGGTGCTCGGCGTCGGCGAGCGTGTAGGCGGTGTTGGCGTCGACCTGGAGCGGGAGTTCGTCGCCGAAGCGTTCGCGTACGGCGCGCACCGGCTCGACGTCCCAGCCCGGCTCGATCTTCAGCTTGATGCGGATGTAGCCCTCGGCGAGGTACTGCTCGACGTCGTCGAGCAGTTCGGGCACGGAGTTCTTGATGCCGACCGAGACCCCGGCGGGCACCCGTTCGTGGACCGAGCCGAGAAAGGTCGCGAGTGACATCCCGTAGGCGCGCAGCTCGGCGTCCAGGAGGGCGGTTTCAAGGGCGGCCTTGGCGAGTTCGTGGCCCTTGACGGAGGTCATGGCGGGGGCGACGGCTGCGGTCGTCGGCTCGGGCAGGGCGGCGACGCGCGGCAGCAGGAAGTCCCGGATGATGATCTCGGCGCCGGCGACGAACTCCGAGCAGTACAGCGGCTCCGGGTCGGCAGCGAACTCCGACCAGCCTTCGGCCTCGTCGGTCACCACATGCAGCAGGAAGGTGTCCTTGCTGGTCATCGTCCCGAAGGAGGTACGGAACGGGGTGATGAGCGGGATGGCGACGTGGAGCAGTTCGACGCGTTCGAGCTTCATTCCTGCTCCTCGGAAGCGGATTCGGAGGGGATCTTGGAAGTGGCCTGGGAAGAGGTCTCGACGGTGGTCCCGGCGCTCGTCCGCACCGTCGGGAGGTCGGGGGACGGGCGGGTCAGCAGGTACCAGCCGTCGCGGGACATGGCCGTCGCGCGCAGGCCCTCGGCGTACGCCTCGGTGAAGACCTCGCGCACGGCGTGCCGCCAGTCGAGCGCGAGCGCCGGGTCGGTGGCGCGGAGCGCGACGATGTCCTCGGGCACGCGGCACCACAGCCTGTCCGCGTCGCGCAGGTCGAGCGGGCCGCCGTCCGGTGCGCGGCGGACGGCGTCGGCGGCCGAGCGGCCCTCGGCGGGGTCGTCCGTCCGCGTGGTCCCCGTCACCAGGTCCCACGCGACGGTCAGCCGGTCGCTCTCGTCGCCGTTGTTCACGCCGTCGCTCATCGGTCCGTAGAAGTCGACCAGGTACTCGCTGCCGACGGCGCCCAGCTTGACCAGGTTGAAGCGGGCATTACGGCTGACCAGCGGGTCGAAGGTCCAGCGCATGGTGGTGGCGCCCCGCTCCAGCGCCCACAGCCGCTGCGCCTGCTTGACCGCGAAGCCGACGCCCCGGCCGGACGCGGTCGCCGCCGCCACGAACGAGTACACGTCCCGCTCGGCGGGTGGCCCGAATACCGCCACCGCCGCCCCGGCGAGCCGTTCGCCCGACGGCCCGGCGCAGTACGCCGCGTGCACCGCGCCACCGGCGTGCACCAGGCTGTGCAGCACCTCCGAGGGGTAGGGCGGGGTGACGCGCGGCGTCTGCCACACATCGGCGAAGAAGTCGGCCACGGCACTGATGCCGACCACGTCGTGCACGGTACGGACCGTGACCCCGGCGGCACGGGCCGCGGCGTCGGCGACGCCCTCCCAGGCGATGTGGGCTGCTTCCCCGCCGATGTGGGCTGCATCCGCGGCGTTACGGGCCACGTCGCCGGCGAGGGCGCCCGCGTTCGGCGTACCGGCCGCCGCCCCGGACCCGGCGGCGGAGATCGTCACAGGTGTCATGTCTTGAGTCTCCCGGGCCACAGCTCGTCGGCCATTGTCGTCGGGCACAATGAAAGCCCGCGCCCCTGTTGTGATCGGCCAAGGCCCTGAGCGATCACTGTCCGATAAAAACGCCAATCGTCCCCACGTGACCGTCACCCACCGGAGAGCCCGACCGCCCATGGACGCCTGCACCCTCGAGGAACTTCTCGACACCCTCGGCGATCCCATGCTCCGCGTGCTCACCGCCCCGGCCGGCCTCACCACACCCGTCTCCGAGGTCCTGCTGTACGACGCCGGGGCCCCGTTTCCGCGCAGTGCGCCCGGCGCCCTGCTGCTGACGGTCGGGGCGCGAGCGGGTGAGGTCGGGCCGCTGGCAGGCGATGCTGCGGAGGCCGGGATGGCCGGACTCGTCGTACGGGACAGGGACGGGCAGCCCGACACGGTGGCGGCCGCGAAGGCCCACGGCCTCGCGCTGCTCGCCGTCGACGAGGACGCCGCCTGGCATCACGTCCATCTGCTGCTGGCCTCCGCGATCGGCTCCCGGCCCGGCCCGGAGGGCAGCGGGGCAGCCTTCGGCGACCTGTTCGCGCTCGCCAACGCGGTGGCCACGGCCGTGGGCGGCGCGACCGTCATCGAGGACGTCCGCCAGCGGATCCTGGCCTACTCCACGGTCCCCGGGCAGGTCGTCGACGAGGCCCGGCGGCAGGGCATCCTGGGCCGCCAGGTGCCGAGCAGCCCCGAGAACACCGAGCAGTACCGCGTCCTGTTCGCCGCCCCCGGACCCGTACGCCTCGCCGCACTCGACGGCGACGAGCTGCCGCGGCTCGCCGTCGCGATCCGCGCGGGCGGCGAGACGCTGGGGTCGGTGTGGGTCGTCGACGACGGGCACGTCGGCCCCGATGCCGAGGGCGCGCTCACCCAGGGTGCGTCCACGGCCGCCCTGCTCCTGCTGCGGGCACGGGCGAGCGAGGAACTGTCCCGGCATCTGACGAGCGACCTGCTGCGCCGTCTCCTCGACGGCACCGCCGATCCCGCCGGGGCCGAGCACCGCCTCGGCCTCGCCGCCGGCACCCCAGTCCGTGTCGCGGCCTTCGCCCTCGACGGCGCGGTGTCCGCACCCGACGGGGAACAGACCGCGCTGCGGCTGCTCGACCTCGTACGGCTCCAGTGCGAGGCGCGGTACGGGCGGCACGCGTGCGTGCTGGTGGACGGGAGTGTGTACGCGCTGCTGCCGGTGGCCGGTGCGGGGGTAGCCCCTGCTCATGGGGGTACCCCCGCTCGAGCGAAGCCGAGGGTGGGGGAGGAGCCGAGAGCTTGGGGGAGCGGTGGGGAGCGGCACAAGCGCCTCGCCGAGGACATCGCGCGGCGCGCGGGTAAGGCTCTGCGGGTGCCGGTGCGGGCCGGGCTGGGCGACGTGGTCCCGGACCTGGCGG
Organism: Streptomyces sp. 8N706; assembly: GCF_052245415.1. NCBI lineage: Bacteria > Bacillati > Actinomycetota > Actinomycetes > Kitasatosporales > Streptomycetaceae > Streptomyces > Streptomyces sp. 8N706. Next base: position 134,609 of record NZ_JBQQBW010000004.1, read on the forward strand.
CCGTGCGCGGCTCACGGGACGACGCCGACCTCGTCCTGCGGGTGCTCGGCCCGGACGAGGACGTCGCTGCTGTGACCGAGATACGCGCCCGTGTCACCCTGCTCCGGCTGCGTGAACTCATCGGCGAGGAGCGGGCGTTGACGGCGGGTGCTTGGCGTGAGGTCCTGGCGTACGACACCGAGCACGGCACCGACTACGCCAGAACCCTGGTGTGCTGGCTGGACGCCGGATGCGACATGGCGCGGGCGGCGAAGCTGCTCGCCGTGCACCCCAACACCTGCCGGTACCGCCTCAGGCAGGCGCAGCAGCACCTCGGCATCGATCTGGACGACCCGGACGAGCGGTTGGTGCTGTGGCTGCAGCTGCGGACGCTCGGGGGCCTGCGGGGCTCCGACCGGGCCTGACCCGCGGCAGGTCGCGGGTGGGGTTCACCGGTCGGCGTGACGGTCGGCACCATCCGGCCCCACCGGCCCGGGGCAACGCGTCCCCGTGGGGTTCAGCCGCTCAGCCAGGCCGCGAGCCGAGCCTCGCACTCCCGCAGCTGCCCGACGGGCACGTACTCCCCGGCGGTGTGCGCGAGCGTCGGGTCACCCGGGCCGTAGTTGAGCGCGGGCGTGCCGAGCGCGGCGAAGCGGGCGACGTCGGTCCAGCCCAGCTTGGGGCGGGGGGTCGCACCCAGGACCTCGACGAGCGAGGCGACCGGGCCCTGTCCGAGCCCCGGCAGGGCTCCCGGCACGACCTCGGTGACCTCGACCTCGTCCTGGGGGAAGAGCCCGCGCAGATACGCCTCGGCCTGCCCGGCCGAACGGCTCGGCGCGAAGCGCAGGTTGACCGTGATCACGCAGGTGTCGGGGACGACGTTCTCGGCGATGCCCGCGCGGACAGCGACCGCGTTCAGCCCTTCGCGGTACTCCAGGCCGTCGATGACGATCCGCTCGGCGGTGTGGTCGTCGAGGCGCTGGAGCACGGCGGCCGCTCGGTGCGCGGCGTTGACGCCCATCCAGGAGCGGGCGGTGTGCGCGCGCTCGCCGCGCACCGTGATGTCCGCGTTCAGGACACCCTGGCATCCCGCCTCGACGCCCGCGTCGGACGGCTCCATGAGGATCGCGAGGTCCGCCTTGAGCAGGTCGGGACGTTCGGCGGCGATACGGTTCAGGCCGTTGCGGTCGCCGGAGACCTCCTCGCACTCGTAGAAGACATACGTGACGTCACGTACCGGTGCGGTGACGGTGGCCGCGAGGCGCAGGGCGACGGCGACGCCGCCCTTCATGTCGCACGCGCCGAGCCCGTGGAGCAGCTCTCCATCCAGCCGGGAAGGCAGGTTCCCGGCGGCCGGGACGGTGTCCAGGTGGCCGCCGATGACCACCCGCTCGGCGCGGCCGGAGTCGGTGCGGGCCACGACGGAATTGCCGATGCGTTCGACCGTCAGATGCGCACACGCGCGCAGGGCGGACTCCACGGCGGCGGCGAGGACGGACTCGTCACCGCTCTCGGACGGGATGTCCACGAGGGCCCGGGTGAGGTCCACCAGGTCGGCGGTCGGGTTCAGCGAGGTCATGCGGCGGTCTCCTCCTGCGAGGCGGCGCCCGCGCTCACACCCGCCATGCCGAGCGGGAACAGCGGCTGGAAGTTCCCGGCGCGGAACGCGGTGAAGGCGACGGCGCAGATCATCACCAGGGCGGCCACCTTCACCGTCACCATGATCGTGTCGGCGACGGCGCTCTCGCGGGCCCCGCGCAGCAGCACCACCATGGCGAGGACGACGATCGCGACCGCCGGAACGTTCAGCACGCCGCCCGCGCCCGGCGGGGCGGCCGGCGACTCGGGCAGCGTCCAGCCGACGGTGAGCTCCAGCAGCTCGTTCACGTACTGGCCCCAGCCGACCGCGACGGCGGCGACCGAGACGCCGTATTCCAGCACCAGACACCAGCCGCAGACCCACGCGACCAGCACGCCGAGCGTGGCGTAGGCATAGCTGTACGAGGATCCGGCGCCCGGGGTCATGCCCGCCAGCTCGGCGTAGGACAGGGCGGGGAACAGTGCGGTGATCCCGGCGAGCACGAAAGAGACCACGACGGCGGGGCCGGCCTCGGGCACCGCCTGGCTGAGGACGACGAAGATCCCTGTGCCGAGGGTCGCGCCCACGCTGAGCAGCGTGAGCTGTGTCAGCCCCATCGTCCGACGCAGCTCACCACCACGGGCCTCGGCAACCAGATCGGCGACGTCCCGCCGCCGCGTCAACCTGCTCGCAGCCCCGACCTCACCCGCGGGTCTCCGCGGGCTCGTCCGCACAGTGTCCACGCGTCCACTCCTCTCACAGCTCCCACTCCGGCCCTTGATGATGCGGAACAGGCGGCGGGGAGAGGCGTGCGTATTGGCCAAGATGGTGAGGGACACTTTGGCTTTCTGGCCAATGCCGGAGGTGGGTCCCGCGAGAACCTCCAGACAGTCAGGGCCCCGGAGCCGCTAGCGTCGGGCTGCCCGATGCCCGGCAGCCCTGACGGGGAGTCGCCGCCGCGGGCCACGGAGTGTAAGCGCGGTCACCGCCGGGTCGGCGGCACGGGCGGCGGTGGGGTTGGGGCACGGTCCGGCAGCGCACGGCTGCGGGGATCAAGGGTGGACGCTGGTGCGGATCGCGGTGCTGGTGGGGCGGGGCTTTCCTGTCCGCTTCAGCCAGCCGCAGTTGAGCCGGGCCCGGCGGCAGACGGACTTCTCTGTGCAGGTGGCGGTGCACCGGACGGCCGAGCGGGACGACAAGCAGGCGGCCCGGCCGGCGGAGGGCGCCGACCAGCACCGGCAACGCGGGTCGGACTTCCTGGTCGCCGTCCAGGCGTCCTGATCGCAGACCACGCGGGTTCCGGCAGCTTCCTCGTCTCGTCCGATGGGATGCGCTCCGTTGAACCAGGCCGGACAAGTCTGCATCCGTCCCGGTTCCGGGGGGTAAGTCGGTGGATAAGTCCCCTGAGGGAGGCTGAACCGATGCCGTGGTTCGTATGGCTGCTCGCCGCCGCGGCGCTTGGTGTCGCGGAGTTCTTCACCCTGACGCTGGTCTTCGGGTTGCTGGCCGGTGCTGCATTGGTTGCCGCTGTAGTCGCTGGTGCGGGCATCGGCCTTCTCGGCCAGCTCGTGGCGCTCGGAGTGGCAGCGGCAGCGGGTCTCGCCATCCTCCGTCCTCTCGCGCTGCGGCATACGGCACAGTCACCCCTCACACGCGAGGGCAGCGATGCGCTGATCGGCAAGCGGGCCGAGGTCATGCAGGAGGTCACCGCGACCCGCGGCCTGGTCAAGGTATCCGGCGAGGAATGGTCCGCTCGCGCTCTCGACGAAAGCCAGGTGATCCCGGTGGGAGCACTGGTGGATGTCATGGAGATCGAGGGCGCTACAGCCGTCGTCTACCCCCGCGAACTCCTTCCATGAACGGCTGAACACATAGCAAGGGAGGAAGTGTGGATCCGGTTGTCATCCCGATTCTTGTGGCAGCGATTGTTGTTGTGTTCCTCGTGGCCGCCACTGTGCGGATCGTTCCGCAGGCGCGCCGCTACAACATCGAGCGGTTCGGCCGGTATCGGCGGACGCTGCAACCCGGCCTGAACTTCGTCCTGCCGGTGGCGGACCGCGTCAACACCAAACTCGACGTGCGCGAGCAGGTGTATTCGTCCGACCCCAAGCCGGTGATCACCGAGGACAACCTCGTGGTGAACATCGATACCGTGCTCTACTACCAGATCACCGACCCGCGGGCGGCGGCCTACGAGGTCGCTGACTACCTGCAGGCGATCGATCAGCTCACCGTGACCACGCTGCGGAACGTCATCGGCAGCATGGACCTGGAGCAGACGCTCACCTCACGTGAGGAGATCAACACCCGGCTCCGCACCGTCCTCGACGACGCCACCGGCAAGTGGGGCATCCGGGTCAACCGCGTCGAGATCAAGGCCATCGATCCACCGAACACCATCAAAGAGGCGATGGAGAAGCAGATGCGGGCCGAGCGTGACAAGCGCGCGGCCATCCTGCACGCCGAAGGGGAGCGGCAAGCCAAGATCCTTACCGCGGAGGGAACGAAGCAGAAGGACATCCTGGAAGCACAGGGCACGCAACAAGCCATGATCTTGCGGGCGGACGGCGAGGCAAAGGCGGTGGAGCGCGTCTTCCAGGCCGTCCACCGCAACAATGCCGACCCGAAGATCCTGGCCTACAAGTACCTCGAAACGCTTCCACACTTGGCGAAGAGCGACAACAACACGTTCTGGGTGATCCCGGGGGAGCTGACCGAGGCAGTGCGCGCCGTCACCAGCGCGTTCGGCGATCAGTCAACGATGGGTCTTCCCGAATCTGGGCAACCGGAGGGAACAACCACTACCGACGGCGCGTCTGACGAAGGCGGGACTGCGGAGCTCGAGGCAGGCTCGACGCTTTCGCTCGATGCCGCCGCGGCTGCTGATGAGGTCGCGAAGCAGGCCGCCGCCGCAGTGAGCGACGCCAAGGCCGAGGCCGAGGCCGCGAGGGCGTCCCAGGTGCCGGGCCGGGGGCAGACGTCCGGCGATTGAGCCACGGCCATGCTGCCTGTATGGAACGGCACGGTGATCGGGAGGCCCCGCGCACGGTGATCGTCGAGGGTAGCCACCACTTCCCGCCCGAATCGCTGCACCGCGAGTACTTCACCGAGAGCCGCTCACGGTCGTTGTGCTTCTGGAAGGGGCTCGCCCGGTACTACTCCGTCACCCTCGACGGGCGGGCCAACCCGAATGCGGCAGCTGGTTCGTGCTCCTCCAGGAACGCACTCCTGCTCCTCTACGCCGGGCTACTGATACGCACAGCTCGCAGGGCCACTGTCGCCGATACGGGGACAGCCGGCGCTCACGGCTCGGGCCACCGGCAGGGCAGAGACACCGAGGTGAGGGACGGCTGCCCGAGCGACTGCGGGCTGTGCCCGGAGCACAAGCAGCACGCGTGCCCGGGGATCATCGAGGTCAACACTGGCTGCAACCTGGACTGCCCGATCTGCTTCGCCGACTCCGGCCACCAGCCGGACGGCTACTCCGTCACGCACGAGCAGTGCGAGCGGATGCGCTGCACCAAGGTGCTGCGCGACTACGCCGACCACGGCCTGCTCCGCCTCGCCCGAGGCCGCTCGCATCACCGTCCTGGACCCCGAACGGCTCAAGGACGCCGCGGGCTGACGTCACCGAACCGTAAGCCCGCCACCATCCACGAGGTTGGGGTGGTGGATCTACAGTCACCCCCATCCCGAGCACACAGGAGTCCTCCATGCGCGCCCGCACCGTCCTCCCAGCCGCCCTCGCCGCCGCCCTGATCACCCTCACGGGATGCGGCCCCGGCAGTGGCTCCGACGACGCGGCGGAGGGCGCATCCGCCTCGAACGCGTCGTCCCCGGCGCAGCCGCCCGCCTCCTCCGACACCGGCGACAGCAGAGCCACCGGGGACCCGGATCCGCAGGCGCTTCAGTTCACAGCAACCACGGTGGACGGCAAGCCCTTCGACGCCAAGACCCTGGTGGGCAAGCCGACCGTGCTGTGGTTCTGGGCGCCCTGGTGTCCCAAGTGCAAGGCCCAGGCATCCGAGACCGCGAAGGTCGCCGCCGACTACGCGGGCAAGGCCAACGTCGTCGGCGTCGCCGGCCTGGACAAGAACGCCGCCATGAAAGACTTCGTCGCCGACACCGGCACCTCAGCCTTCCCCCATCTCTCCGACGAGCAAGGCGAGGTCTGGAAGCGGTTCAAGGTCACCGAACAGAGCCGCTACGTCATCCTCGACAAGGACGGCAAGACCGTCTACGAAGGCGTACTCCCCGCCGGCCAGGGACTTGCCGAAAAGCTCGCCGGACTCACCGGCTGAACGACCATGTCCGACCTGCCCCTCGCCCTCGCCCTCACCGCGGGCATGCTCGCCGCCGTCAACCCGTGCGGCTTCGCCCTGCTCCCCGCCTACCTCTCCCTGCTCGTGCTCGGCGACGACGCCCCCACCCGCACCGTCGCCATCAGCCGGGCCCTGACCGCGACCGTCGCGATGACCGTCGGCTTCGCCGCCCTCTTCGGCATATTCGGCCTCGCGATCCAGCCCGTCGCCGGACAGGTCCAGGAACACCTGCCCTGGTTCACCATCGCCTTCGGACTCGTCATGGCCGCCGTCGGCGCCTGGCTCCTGGCCGGCCGCCAACTGCCCGCCTTTGCCCCGAAAGTCCGCCGGGCCCCGGCTGTCACTCGCTCTATCCTCTCGATGGCACTGTTCGGCATGGCGTACGCCACAGCGTCCCTCGGCTGCACCATCGCCCCGTTCCTCGCCATCGTCGTCTCCGCCTTCCGTTCCGGCTCCACCGGCGAGGGCGTCACCCTGTTCGCGGTCTACGCCGCCGGGATGGGACTGATCGTCGGCGCCGCTTCCTTGACCGTCGCCCTCACCCGCACCACCGCCGTCACCCGGCTGCGCCGCGTCGGCGCCATCGCACCCCGCCTCGGCGGCGGACTCCTCTTCCTCGTCGGCGCCTACGTCGCCTACTACGGCTGGAACGAAATCCGCGTCCAACGAGACCCCAACACCCAGGACCCCGTCATCAACGCGGCCGGAGCCGTCCAGCGCGCGATCGCCAACACGCTGGACACGATCGGCCCTGCAGTCATCACCGCATTCTTCGCGGGCCTGCTCGTCACAGGAGTGATCATCCGCAGGCGCCGCGCCCGCCGCCGCGGCTCAGCCGCTGCTTCCCCGCCCGCACCGCATGCATCGTCGCCCGGGTAAGGGGCCGTGTTCGCGCCGAGCACGCTGACCACACCCGAGGTGCTCAGCGACGACCCCGGGGAGACGGCCGCCTGACGGCATGTTCCCAGGGCGTTCCCATCCGACACGAATAGGCCCTCCGTGATCTTCACGGAGGGCCTTTGCCGCATGAACTTGGCGCCTGACCAGGTGTTTCTCTGTTCAGACACAGAGCCGACTGTCGGGTTCGAACCGACGACCTTCGCTTTACAAGAGCGGTGCTCTACCAGCTGAGCTAAGTCGGCGCCGCGCGCGCATCGACTGCGCGCGAAGGCTGCTCCACTCTACACAGACCGCCCTGCCTCCGGCATCAGGCAATCCGGGGCCCTCCGGCTACTGACAAACCGCGGCCCGCCGGGTAGCGTCCAGGCAGCCCACCATCAGTGGACTACACCTTTACTCGGATCGTCCGGCACGTTCCTGCCGGTGAAGGGACCTATCACCATGGCTACGGTCACATACGACCAGGCGACCCGGATCTATCCGGGCACCGACAAGCCCGCCGTCGACAAGCTCGACATCCAGATCGAGGACGGCGAGTTCCTCGTCCTCGTCGGCCCGTCCGGCTGCGGCAAGTCCACCTCCCTGCGGATGCTCGCGGGCCTCGAGGACGTCAACGACGGCGCGATCCGCATCGGTGACCGCGATGTCACCCACCTCCCGCCCAAGGACCGGGACATCGCCATGGTGTTCCAGAACTACGCGCTCTACCCGCATATGACCGTCGCCGACAACATGGGCTTCGCGCTCAAGATCGCCGGTGTCAACAAGAGCGAGATCCGGCAGAAGGTCGAGGACGCGGCGAAGATCCTCGACCTCACCGAGTACCTCGGCCGCAAGCCCAAGGCCCTCTCCGGCGGCCAGCGCCAGCGGGTCGCGATGGGCCGGGCGATCGTCCGTGAGCCGCAGGTCTTCCTCATGGACGAGCCGCTCTCCAACCTCGACGCCAAGCTGCGCGTCCAGACCCGTACCCAGATCGCCGGGCTGCAGCGCCGCCTCGGCATCACCACGGTGTACGTCACCCACGACCAGGTCGAGGCCATGACCATGGGCGACCGGGTCGCGGTCCTCAAGGACGGCCTGCTCCAGCAGATCGACTCGCCGCGCAACATGTACGACCGCCCGGCCAACCTCTTCGTCGCGGGCTTCATCGGCTCCCCCGCCATGAACCTCGTCGAGGTGCCGATCACCGACGGCGGTGTGAAGTTCGGCAACAGTGTCGTCCCGGTCTCCCGCGAGGCCCTGAGCGCCGCCGCCGACAAGGGCGACCGCACCGTCACCGTCGGCGTCCGCCCCGAGCACTTCGATGTGGTGGAGCAGAACGGCGCCGCCGCCAAGTCCCTGTCCAAGGAGACCGCGGACGCCCCGGCCGGGCTCGCCATAACGGTCAACGTCGTCGAGGAGCTCGGGGCCGACGGCTACGTCTACGGCACCGCCGAGGTCGGCGGCGACCGGAAGGACCTGGTCGTCCGTGTCAACGGCCGCCAGGTCCCGGAGAAGGGCTCGGTGGTCCACGTCGTACCGCGCCCGGGCGAGCTCCACGTCTTCTCGACCTCCTCCGGCGAGCGCCTCAGCGACTGACGGCCCCCGCTCGGCGCCGTACGCCTCCGGGGTGTACGGCGCCGACGCGCGCCGGCGGGGAGAGATCCGCACAGATCCGGCGTTTTGCCCTTCCACGTCAACGCGTTGAAGGGACCTGCCCGGCAATTCATCACTCGAGTGGGTGACTAAATGTCGCCAAATCATCACTCCTCGCTACGATCGCGGGCGTGAACCACGCAGCCCGCCGCATCGGCAGAACTCTCGCTCTCGTCCTCCCCGTCGTCCTCGTTCTCTCCGGGACGCTCGCGGTCACCAGCGTCCCCTGGTCGTCACCGGATACCGACTCCCGGATGCTCACCGCGTCATCGGAGAAAGCCTCCACCCACGCGAAGTCCCGCGCCCCGCAGGACATCCTCCGTGAGCGGCTCCTCACCGAACTCCAGGAGAAGGACCCGGCCGTCGCGCTCACGCACCTCCAGGAGGCGACCAACGCCCGCCCCTCGCTGGCGAAGCACTGCGCCTCGATCGCCCGCGCACTCGGCCGTGCCGCGGTCGCCAAGTACGGGGGCGCTGCCCACCGCGCCCAGGCGTACTCCCGCCCGGTCTGCGACACGTCCTTCGCGTACGGGGTGGCCGAGGAGGCCCGCTGACCCCTTCACATCCCGGAGCGGTTCCTTCCGCAGCCAGGAGGCGGACACTCCCGTATCCCGGATGAGCGCATGGCGCATAAGGTGCACACCATGACAGGTGATCACCGCGCGGATGTGAGCGGCTACGCGAACGCGCACGACGTCGCCCCCACGCAAGCCGTGATTCTGGCCGGCGGCCAAGGGGCGCGGCTGCGTCCGTACACCGACGACCGCCCCAAGCCGATGGTCGAGATCCCCGGCACCGGGACCCCGATCATCGGCCATCAACTGGCCTGGCTCGCCGACGAAGGTGTCACCGACGCCGTCGTCTCCTGCGGACACCTCGCCGAGGTGCTCCAGGACTGGCTGGCCTCCTCCGCCGACCAACTCCCGCTGCGGGTCACGACGGTGGTCGAAGCGGAGCCTCTGGGCCGCGGAGGGGGCCTCAAGCACGCGGCCGCCTCCCTGCCCCATCCCGACCGGCCGTGGTACGCCACCAATGGCGACATCTGGACGCGCTTCTCCCTGCGCGAGATGGCCGCTTTCCACTACGAGCGTGACGCGACGGCGACACTCGCTCTGGCGCGGCCCCGTATCCCCTGGGGCGCGGTCGAGACCGACCGGTTCGGCCATGTCCTGGACTTCATCGAGGCCCCGCCCTCGCCGTATCTGATCAACGCCGGTGTCTACGTCTTCTCGGCCGCGTTCACGGCCCTTCTCCCCGATCGTGGTGATCACGAGCGCGCCACCTTCCCACGGCTCGCGCGCGAGCACCGTCTGGCGGGCTTCCCGCTTCCCCACGGCGCCTACTGGCGCGCGATCGACACGGCGAAGGACCTCTCCGAGGCGGCCGAGGAACTCGCCGCCCACACCCGCTGAGCCCTTCCGCCGCGCACCTGCCACCGAAGCTCACAGAACCCGGTCCGACGCCCACAGAACCCGGTCCCGCGCTCCACGCAACCGCCTCGCACTCCAAGCGGAAGCCGTCCCTCACCCACCCCTCGCCGCAGCCCGCAGAACTCACAACCGCCACAGAACCCCGTCCCGGCCCCGGAAGCGCTCATGGCCCGCGCAGGCACGGGACGCCCCCACCACACACCGCATACGGCGATGCCGCCCACACCAGGACGGTGGGGGCGGCATCGTGCGGATCGGTACTGCAATCGTGCGGATCGGTACTGCCGTAGACGGCGTCGGCCGGTATGGGGCCGGGAGAGTCGTCGGTCCGACAGACACCCGGGGCATCAGCCCAGCAGACCTCCCAGAGCCCCGCCACTCGACCCGTCACCGCTCGTACCGCCGGAGCCGCTCCCCCCGCCACCGCTCGCACCGCCGGGCGTTGCCGCGCCGCCGGTCGAGGACGGGCCCGCCGTACGGCTGGGCGGTGCGGCGGGCGCGACTGGCTGCTGCGGGGTCTGGGCACCGCTGCTGTCCTGGCCCGGGGGAGCCTGACGGCCGGGCTGCTCTCCCGTGCCGACGGTCCCCGTCTCCCGCTCCGTGCCCGGCCCGGTCGAGGCCCCCGACGAGGCGGACGGGCTCGCGCTCCGGCTGGCCTCCGGTGAGCCGGAGCCCGCGGAGGACGGCTCCTGCGACGACCGGTCCCCGTCCGACCGCCGCGGCAGCGGCGATCCCGGCAGATGGTTCCTGGGCGCGTCCGTCGGGCCCGGCACCGTCGTCAGGTCAGAGGACCGCACCGCGCCGCCCAGCATGGAGCCGACCAGCAGCGTCATGCCTCCGACGACCGTCGCCATGACCGCGCCGCGGCGCAGCACACGCCGCCGCAGGTCCCAGATGCCGACCCGCGGCCCGAGCTTGCGCCAGGCCTCGCCCGCGAGCCGGGCGTCCACCGAGTAGACCGGTGCGCCCGCGATGATCAGCGGGCTCCAGGCGGCGAGGTAGATGATGTCCGGCGCGTCGTAGACGGGTACGGTCCGCCAGCTGACGGCCAGGAGCAGGGTGGCGGACAGCAGCGCCCCGAACGAGGCGGCGAGCCGCTGCCACAACCCGAAGACCGTCAGCACGCCGACCACGACCTGCAGGAAGGCGACGGTCAGACCCGCGCCCACCGGGTGGGCGACCGCGAAGTCGCGCAGCGGCGAGGCGAAGGCCCACGGGTGCAGATGGGAGAGCCAGGTGACCATCGAGCCGCGCCGGCCACCGTCGAAGTACACGGGGTCGCAGAGCTTGCCCATGCCGGCGTAGATCAGGATGAAGCCGAGGAAGATCCGCAGCGGGAGCAGGACGACGCCGAGGTTCATCCGGCGCCCGGGGTAGTAGGCGTGCCGGACCTGGTCCGGCCCCTGGCGGCGGCTCCGCGGCCCCTCGCCGAACGCCTCGAACTCGTCGGTGTCCGCGTCGTCGTGGAGCTCGTCTTCGTGGAACGCGTCGTCGTAGGCACCGCGCGCGGGCCGGACCCCGCGCAGCAGATTCGTGTCGCCCGGCTGCGGGGACCGCGGGCCGATGACGGTCGGGGGCGCCTCGTCGAGGCGGATACGGGGCAGTACCTGGGTCGCGCCCACATCGCCCCGGCCGCTCCCGGCCTCCGCGCCGAGGTGCACGCCGGAGTTCCGTACGGCCTGCAGGAGCCGGCCGGCCGCCGGGTCACCGGGCTCGGTCCGCCCGCTCCAGACGACCGGCGCCCGGCGCTTCCCCGGCAGACCGACGCCTCGGGAGCCCGTGACCGGCGTGGCGAGCTGCACTCGGAAGCTCGCGTGGTTGACGATGACCTGGGACGGGTCGCACGGCACCTTCACCGTGCTCAGCACGGGTTCGTCGTCGAACCCTGGCGAGCGTCCCCCCGTAGGGCGGGGTGTTCTGGTGTCCACACTCAACTAACCGAGTGACTCGCCCTTAAGACACTGCCTTGCCCGCGCCGATGTGTCCGAGGCCCGTCAAGGCCCCGGACCCGGACATCACGCCCTGCGACGAGCCGTCTCGTAGAGGACGACCCCCGCCGCGACACCCGCGTTCAGGGACTCGGCGCCGCCCGGCATCGGAATCCGCACCCGGAGATCACAGGTCTCGCCGACGAGCCGGGACAGGCCCTTGCCCTCGCTGCCGACCACGATCACGACCGGGCCGTCCAGCGCCTCGAGGTCCTGGAGCTCGACCTCGCCGTCGGCGGCCAGGCCGACCACGGTCATCCCGGCCTTCTGGTACGCCTCCAGGGCCCGGGTCAGATTGGTGGCCCGGGCGACGGGCGTACGGGCGGCGGTGCCCGCCGAGGTCTTCCAGGCGCCCGCCGTCATCCCGGCCGCGCGCCGCTCGGGCACGACCACGCCGTGCCCGCCGAAGGCGGAGACGGACCGGACGACCGCACCGAGGTTCCGCGGGTCGGTGACGCCGTCGAGGGCGACGATCAGCGGGTCCTCGCCCGCATCGAAGGCGGCCGCGGCCAGGTCCTCCGGGTGCGCGTAGTCGTACGGCGGCACCTGGAGCACCAGCCCCTGGTGGTTGAGGCCGTTCGTCATCCGGTCCAGCTCGGGCTTCGGCGCCTCCATCAGCGCGATGCCCCCGCGGTCGGCAGCGAGCTGGAGCGCCTCCCGCACCCGCTCGTCGTTGTCGATGAACTGCTGGACGTAGAGCGTGTTCGCCGGTACGCCCTCGCGCAGCGCCTCGACCACCGGGTTACGGCCGACGACCAGTTCGTTGGTGCCCTTGGGACCGCCGCGGCGCGGGGCCGGGCGCCGGGCCGCCTGCTTGGCCTTGGCCGCCGCCACGCGCTGCTTCGCATGGCCCTTGCGCGCCGAGGCCGGCGGGGTCGGACCCTTGCCCTCCAGGGACCGGCGCCGCTGCCCGCCGCTGCCGACCTGCATGCCCTTCTTGTTGGACGTGCGGCGGTTCCTGCGCTGGCTGTTGCCGGCCATGGGTCACCTAATCTCTTACTGCTGCTGCAAACGTGCGTACGTATGGGCTGTCGGGCTCCGGTCCCCGGAGCCCCGGTCAATTGTGCGCCTGGCGCGGGCCGAGTTCCCAGCGCGGGCCGGACGGGGTGTCCTCGATCACCAGACTCGACTGCTGGAGCTGGTCGCGGATGGCGTCCGCGGTGGCGTAGTCCTTACGGGCCCGGGCCGCCTGCCGCTGCTCGAGCACGAGCCGCACCAGGGAGTCCACGACGCCGTGGAGGTCGTCACCGTGGTCCGCACCCGCCCAGGGCTCGTCCAGCGGGTCGAGGCCCAGCACTCCGAGCATCGCACGGACCTCGGCCAGCCGGGCGACGGCCGCTTCCTTGTCGTCGGCCGTGAGCGCGGAGTTACCCTGCCGGACGGTCGTGTGCACGACGGCCAGAGCCTGGGGCACGCCCAGGTCGTCGTCCATCGCCTCGGCGAAGGCCGGGGGCACCTCGGCCGCGGGCTCCACCGGCCCGCCCGCCTTCTCCACGACGCGCTGGACGAAGCCCTCGATCCGGGCGAAGGCGGACTCGGCCTCCCGCAGCGCGTCCTCGCTGTACTCGATCATCGAGCGGTAATGGGGTGTGCCCAGGTAGTAGCGGAGCACGATGGGGCGCCAGCGCTTGACCATCTCGGAGACCAGCACCGAGTTCCCGAGCGACTTGCTCATCTTCTCGCCGCTCATCGTCACCCAGGCGTTGTGCACCCAGTACGCGGCGAACGCGTCGCCGAAGGCCTTGGCCTGCGCGATCTCGTTCTCATGGTGCGGGAAGACGAGATCGACGCCGCCGCCGTGGATGTCGAAGGCCTCGCCCAGGTACTTGTGCGCCATCGCCGAGCACTCCAGGTGCCACCCGGGCCGTCCGCGGCCCCATGGCGTCTCCCAGCTGGGCTCGCCGGGCTTGGCGGCCTTCCACATGGCGAAGTCCCGCGGGTCGCGCTTACCGGTCTCGCCCTCGCCGGACGGCTGGAGCAGCTTGTCCAGTTCCTGGTTGGAGAGGGCGAGATAGCCGGGGAAGGAGCGCACGTCGAAGTAGACGTTGCCCTCGGCGGCGTAGGCGTGGCCCCGCTCGATGAGGCCGCGCATCATCTCGATCATCTCGGGGACGTGGCCGGTGGCACGGGGCTCGTACGTCGGAGGCAGGCAGCCGAGCACGTCGTACCCGTAGTTGAAGGCACGCTCGTTGCGGAAGCCGATCGACCACCACGGCTCGCCGGTCTCCGTGGACTTGGCGAGGATTTTGTCGTCGATGTCCGTGACGTTGCGGATGAACGTCACGTCATAACCGCGGTACGTGAACCAGCGGCGCATGATGTCGAAGTTGAGCCCCGACCTGATGTGCCCGATGTGGGGCGCGGCCTGCACGGTCGCGCCACACAGGTAGATCGAGACGCGGCCCGGCGTGAGCGGGGTGAAGTCACGGATCAGCCGGGCGCTGGTGTCGTACAGGCGAATGGTCACGCAACAAGGGTAGTGCGCCCATGGCAGTGCCCAGCGCCCCATCGGGACACGAGGACACAGAAGCGTGACACCCGTGATACGACGGCGACGGCGTCGTGATGTCCGGGCACCCGGTGACCGGGGCGGGACAGGGGCTGCGTATCCGACGACCTTGCGGGCGCGATAGGGACGACCACGCGTTCGGCGTCCTCGTCCGCCGCCGGGTTGAACTCGTCGTACGGTCGGCCGGTGTACTTCAGGGACAGTTCGTCGATGAGCTCCTGGCCGCCCTCGGTGCCGAGGGTGGCGGTGCCGCGGATCTCGGCGTAGGTGTACGGCGCGTCAGCCGGGTTGGCCAGCACGGTCACCCGGGGGTCCCGCCGGATGTTCTTCTCCTTCCGGCGGCCGGTCGTGGTGGAGACCAGCAGATCGTCACTGTCACGCTTCACCCACACGACGGAGAGCTGCGGGCTGCCGTCGGGCTGGATCGTGGCCAGGGTCACGAAGACCGGGCTGTCGAGAAGCTTTCCGAGGTCGTCGGAGAGTGTGGCTGCCACGGCAGGTCCTGCCCTACGGGCGTGCGGAGGTGCGCGTAACCCGATCCGTACCCAACTCCCGTTCAGGCAGCGCTATTTCCCGGTCCGCGCACCTGTGCCCGGCAGGACGGTGCGTCAGCGGCGGGGGAAGACCACGGCCGTGGCCAGCGCGGCGAGGCCCTCCGCCCGGCCGGTCAGCCCCAGACCGTCCGTCGTGGTGCCCGAGACCGAGACCGGGGCCCCCACCGCCGCGGAGAGCGCCTTCTGCGCCTCCTCGCGACGCTTGCCGATCTTCGGCCGTACGCCGATCACCTGGATCGCCACATTGCCGATCCCGAAGCCCGCGGCCCGGACGATCCGGGCCGCCTCCGTGAGGAGGGTGACGCCGGACGCGCCGGACCACTCGGGGCGGCCCGTGCCGAAGTGCGCGCCGAGGTCACCGAGCCCCGCCGCGGAGAAGAGCGCGTCGCAGGCGGCATGGGCGGCGACGTCCCCGTCGGAGTGCCCGGCGAGGCCGTACTCCGCCCCCTCCCAGAGCAGGCCGGCGCACCACAGCTCGCGCCCCTTCTCGAAGGCGTGGACATCCGTGCCGATGCCGACCAGCGGCAGCACCGGGCCGGGCCCGGGTGTGTCAGGTGAAGCCATCGGTGGCCCTCCTGCGGGCGAGTACGGCCTCGGCCAGGACGAGGTCGAGCGGGCGGGTCACCTTGAACGCCTCCTCGTGGCCGGGCACGACCACGACCGGGACACCGAGCCGCTCGACCATCCCGGCGTCATCGGTCGCGCCCTCGCCCTCGCAGACGACCTTCGCGTGCGCCTCGACCAGCGTGGCGCGGTCGAAGCCCTGGGGGGTCTGTACGGCCCGCAGCCGGGCGCGCTCGGGCGTGCCGACGACCAGCTCGGGCTCCCCGGCGGCGCCGCCGCCGCGCGGCTCGACCTGCTTGACGGTGTCGGCGACCGGCAGCGCGGGGACGACGGCGGGCGCCCCGCCCCGTACGGTCGCGGCCACCGCGTCCACGGTGTCCACGGGCACGAGCGGGCGGGCCGCGTCATGGACGAGGACGATGCCGATGTCCTCGGGAAGCGCCTCGAGACCGAGCCGCACCGACTCCTGACGGGTCTCGCCGCCCGGGACGACCAGCACGTCGGTCGTCTCGGGCAGGGCGTGGTCGTCGAGGAGGGTGCGGACCTCGGCGGCACCGTCCGGCGGGGCCACCACGACCACCAGGGAGACGGCTCGGGAGCGGGCCATGGCTCGCACGGCGTGCACCAGCATGGGGGTTCCGCTCAGCGCCCGCAGGGCCTTGGGAGCGCCGGGCCCGAGCCGGACGCCGCGGCCCGCCGCGGGGATGACCGCAGCGGTGCGGGTGGTGCTCGGTGCTGGGGACTTTGGTTGCGCGTTCAGGTTTGTTTCCTCGGCCGAGTTGGGTATGGCCACAGCGTGCCGGGCGCGATTGCCCCGACCGGTCCCTTCCGTGACAACCGGTCGAGCCTGTGCCCGGGCCCGGCACACCACTCAGCGGGCCGTAGTCACATCACGCGGGCATCCATACAGCGGGCATTCGACGACAAAGAACGAAGAGACGACGCCAGGGCGCTGCGCACATGCCGCAGCGCCCGGCGACGACACAGGTCACTCGGGCACCGCGGCACTACCACTACTTACTGGCACCGGCTTTCGCGCGGCAGGGCTTGCGTCAGGACAGCCTGCGGCGCGTCAGGACGCGAGCACCTCGTCGAGCAGGGCCTCGGCCTTGTCCTCATTGGTGTTCTCCGCGAGAGCGAGCTCACTCACCAGGATCTGCCGAGCCTTGGCGAGCATCCGCTTCTCACCCGCGGAGAGTCCACGCTCGCGCTCACGGCGCCACAGGTCGCGTACGACCTCCGCCACCTTGATCACGTCACCGGAGGCGAGCTTCTCGAGATTTGCCTTGTAACGACGGGACCAGTTGGTGGGCTCTTCGGCATATGGTGCACGCAACACCTCGAAGACCCGGTCCAGCCCGTCCTGCCCGACCACATCGCGCACGCCGACGAACTCCGCATTGTCCGCTGGCACACGAACCGTCAGGTCGCCCTGGGCGACCTTCAGCACCAAGTAGGTCTTGTCCACGCCTTTGATCTGACGAGTTTCGATGGCCTCGATCAGCGCGGCCCCGTGATGGGGATAGACCACGGTGTCGCCAACCTTGAACGTCATGTGACAGGTACCCCTTCCGTGGCTATCCAGAGTAACACGGGAACGCCCCGTTCTGAATGGCGTTTTCGCAGGTCAGGGCATATCTCGGGGCTTGACAACAGCAGCCGGAACGTGCTGCACGGGTTCACCGGAACCAGGTATTCGCAGGTCGGAGCCACTGTGGCGGGGAGGAGAAACGCGTACGTTACACACTTCCACGGGGCCGCACGACTGGCTGAACGTCCGGTTTGCCGGAGTCCAAGCGGCTGACTTCCGCTACTCCGTTCGGAGCGCGTGACGCGGATCCGGTCGCGTTTCACTAATTGATCACGCCGGCACCGATCGGCGGACTGATCAATTTCCGAACGTTCACGCATTCCCCGTCGATAATCGCGCGGGCGGGCCGACGGAGGATATTCACGAGTCTCCGGGCCCGCTGCCGCGCGACGGGCCTCCGGCGCCCGGGGGCGGGTCGGGTGAAGGGCCGCCACCACGGCTCGGTAATGTAAGCGCGCTGACACACCCTTACGTTCAAGGAGATGCCGCCGCCGTGAGCCTCCCTCAACCCTCGGCCGGGGGCGCCCCCAGCCTTCGACGCGGTGTCCTCGCCGTCACCGCCATCGCGCTGTCCGTCACCTCTCTCACCGCCTGCGGGGCGGGTACCACCGCGTCGACGCTCCAGGTCAAGCCGGACAACGCCGCGACCGCCGTCGGGACCCTCAAGATCCAGAATGCGGTCGTGATCACCCAGCCCGACGGTGCGGAGGGCCCGGTCGCCGTCTCGGCGAGGATCTTCAACAACGGCGGCAAGGAGGAGACCCTCGAGGCCGTCACGGTCGAGGGGGCGCCGGCCCCGGCGAAGGTCTCACCGGCCAAGGGCTCCGGCCCGGTCACGATCCCGGCCGGCGGCTCCATCCTCCTGGGCGGCAAGGGGAACCCCACGGCCGTCCTCGCGCGGAGCGGCGAGTCCCTCCGGGACGGCGACGCCCAGAGGGTGGTCTTCGCGTTCGACGAGACCGGCGAGGTCCCGCTGACGGCGTTCGTCGTGCCCGCGCAGGACTACTTCAAGGACTACGGGCCGACCGCGCTGCCCACGCCGTCGACGTCTCCGAAGCCCACCGGCTCGCCCACCAGGGGTGCCTCCCCCACCGGCTCCCCGACGGGCAGCCCGGCCGGCGAGGAGGCGGAGAACGGCGACGAGGCAGCGGCCGGGGACGACGCCAACGGCGATGCCTCCGCGAGCCGACCCGGGGAAGGCCACGACGCGGGCCACTGACCAGCCCCCGCCCGTAGGGCGTGTTTCGAAGTCCTCCCCCAGACTCCGTCCGCGAGGTTCCCCCAGGTCCACGGCGTCTGGCACGCACTCCCCCAGCTACCGCTGGGTGGGGGAGCCGCGGACCCCGCCCTTCGGGCGGACGGCCCTACTTTTGAAACAGCCCTGAGGCGAAGGCCCCGGAGCGCGTCTCCGGGGCCTTTCCCGCGCCTGAGTACGGCACCACCGCCCGCCCGGACCGCCCGGACGACCGCGGTCCGCGCCGGGCCGGCGCGGCCGTCGGGCAGGCTTACGGCTCGAACTTGTAGCCGAGACCGCGGACCGTGACCAGGTAGCGCGGGGCGCCCGGGTCCGGCTCGATCTTGGCGCGCAGCCGCTTCACATGGACGTCGAGCGTCTTGGTGTCGCCCACGTAGTCGGCGCCCCACACCCGGTCGATCAGCTGCATCCGGGTGAGCACCCGGCCGGCGTTCCGGAGCAGCATCTCCAGCAGGTCGAACTCCTTCAGCGGCAGGTCGACCTTGCCGCCGCCGACCGTGACCACGTGCCGGTCGACGTCCATACGTACGGGTCCGGCCTCCAGGGCGGCCGGGACGACCTCCTCCGGCTCCCCGCGGCGCCGCAGCACGGCGCGGATGCGGGCCACCAGCTCGCGGGAGGAGAAGGGCTTGGTCACATAGTCGTCGGCTCCTATCTCCAGCCCGACGACCTTGTCGATCTCGCTGTCCTTGGCGGTCACCATGATGACCGGGACGTTGGAGCGGCCGCGCAGCTGACGGCACACCTCCGTGCCGGGCAGTCCCGGCAGCATCAGGTCGAGCAGCACCAGGTCGGCGCCGTTGCGTTCGAACTCGTCCAGTCCATCGGGCCCCGTTGCCGCGATGGCGACCTCGAAGCCCTCCTTGCGGAGCATGTACGACAACGCGTCGCTGAACGATTCCTCGTCCTCGACGACGAGCACTCGGGTCACGGAATGACCTCCGGTCGGATCTCTGAGAAGCACAGGGCGGTGCAGCTCGGGCTACGGCCCGTACCCCTGTCATCCATCGGGGTACGGGGGGTCGCTCCCCGGACGTTCGTGGACTCGTCCTGGATGACGAGCACACGGGTCACGGAAGGACCTCCGGGGCGGGAAGGTGTTCATCGGTGAAGGTCTCGTACGGCCCGTCGTCCTCGTCATCGAGGTCACCCGGCTCGATCAGGGCCCGGCCGCGGCGGTCCGCCTTGTCCCGGTCCCTCTCGCGGCCGGCCTCCGGGAGCCGCAGAGTGAACGTGGAGCCCTGACCCTCGGCGCTCCACACCGTGACCTCCCCGCCGTGCGAGGCGGCCACGTGCTTGACGATGGCGAGGCCGAGGCCGGTCCCGCCGGTGGCGCGCGAGCGCGCCGGGTCGACGCGGTAGAACCGTTCGAAGATCCGGTCCTTGTCGCGCTCGGAGATGCCGATGCCCTGGTCGGTCACAGCGATCTCGATCATTGCCCCGGAGCCTCCGGTCTGGCCCCCGCCGCCGGATGCGCTGATCCGTCGGCCGGCGATGCCGACCCGGGTGCGGGCGGGGCTGTAGTTGACGGCGTTCTCGACGAGGTTGCCGAGGGCCGCGGCGAGCTGTCCGCGGTTGCCCCACACATGGAGGTCCGCCGTGCCGCCGGCCGCCATGGTGATCTGCTTGGCCCCGGCCTGATGACGGCAGCGGTCGATGGCCTCGGCGACGAGCTCGTCCACGCGTACGGGCTCGGCGTCCTCCAGCGGGTCGTCGTTCTGCACCCGGGAGAGGTCGATGAGCTCCTGCACCAGGCTGTTGAGCCGGGTCGCCTCGATCTGCATCCGTCCCGCGAACCGGTTCACCGCCTCCGGGTCGTCCGCGGCGTCCGTCACGGCCTCGGAGAGCAGGGAGAGCGCACCGACCGGGGTCTTCAGCTCATGGCTCACGTTCGCCACGAAGTCGCGGCGCACCGCCTCTATCCTGCGGGCCTCGGTGAGGTCCTCGACCAGCAGCAGCACCAGCCGGGAGCCGAGCGGGGCCACTCTGGCGGAGACGGCGAGGCCCTCCCCCCGGCCCGAGCCGCGCCGGGGCAGGTCCAGCTCCACCTGTCGTATCTCTCCGTCGCGGCGGGTGTCCCGGGCCATCTGGAGCATCGCGTCGACGGCCAGCTTGCCGCCGCGGACCAGCCCGAGGGCGTACGCCGCGGAGCTGGCCTTGACCACGCTGTCGGCCTCGTCGAGGACGACCGCGGACGACCGGAGCACGGACAGCACGGTGTCGACACCGGGTGGCAGCACGGCGTCGGTGTGCAGGGAGCTGCGCGTGGGTTTGCTCTGCTCGCGCTCGCTCCAGCGGAACGCCAGCATGGCGACGACGCCGGTACCGACACCGGCGATCGCTGCCGCTGCGGCGACCGCCGCGTTCACGTCCATGAGTCCAGATTAAGCGGGTGGCGAGACACATCCACAGCCATCGGAGCAGCCCCTCCGACAGACGTTCCCGAGAGTTCACCACTACGACGTGGTGGGTTCACTCTGTACGTACGGCCGTCAATGCCCGGCCAGGGCATGCCTCCCGGTGGCGGACCGGGCGTTGCCAAGAGTTCACCGTGACGTCGGTGCCGGTTCACTCGGGCGGCTCGAGCGGGACGCACAGTCCACCGACCGTGGATGCTGGTTGGAACCAGCCAGTTTGATGAGATGAGGAAATCGATGCGGGACGCATACCACGAGGAACTCGACTCGATCGGGGAAGGCCTCGTCGAGATGGCGAGGCTCGTCGGCTCCGCGATCGGCCGGGCCACCACGGCGATTCTCGACGCGGACCTCAAGCTCGCCGAGAGCGTGATCGCCGGGGACGAGAAGGTGGACGATCTGCAGCACGACCTGGAGGCGCGGGCCATCGCCCTCCTGGCGCGCCAGCAGCCTGTCGCCACGGACCTGCGGATCGTCGTCACCTCGCTGCGGATGAGCGCCGACCTCGAGCGGTCCGGCGACCTCGCCCAGCACGTCGCCAAGCTGGCGCGCCTCCGCTTCCCCGACACCGCCGTGCCGGGCGACCTGCACGCCACGATCCTGGAGATGGGGCAGCTGGCGCAGCGCCTGATGGCCAAGGCCGCCGAGGTGGTCATCACCAAGGACGTGGACCTCGCGCTCCAGCTGGAGCAGGACGACGACGCGATGGACCTGCTGCACCGCGCGCTCTTCCAGCACCTGATGGACGACCGCTGGCAGCACGGCATCGAGACGGCGGTCGATGTGACGCTGCTCGGCCGCTACTACGAGCGCTTCGCGGACCACGCCGTCTCCGTGGCCAAGCGGGTGGTCTACCTGGTCACGGGGGAGCACGCGGACGAGATCCTTCCCGTCACCCCGGTCGAGGGCGCGTAGGTCCCGTTCGTCCCGACGCGGGCGGATGTGTGCTTCCGCGCGCCGTTGATGCGCCCGCGGGCGCGGGTGTGGAGTGGGTGGCAGGCGCACTGCCTCGAGCAGGCGCACTGCCTTCGAGGAGGTATTCCATGGCCGATTCCACCCGCCCCGTCCCGTTCCGCGAAGAGCCGTCCCGCGACCGTGCTCCGCGCCTGGTCGACCTGCCGGTCCCCGTGCTCGGCTCCTGCGGCTGCGGCTCCGGATGCAGCTGCGGCTGTCAGAGCGGCGGCGCATGCCAGTGCGGCGGCTCCTGCGGTTAGGACGGCGGTTGCCGCATTCGGCGTCGTACCAGCCCGGCTGCACGGGCGGACACGTATCACGCCGAGGAGGGCCCGGCTGATCCCACGCTGTTGTCACCGACAGCAGCGGTGATCCGGCCGGGCCCTCCTCGGCGTACGGGTCACTGCTGCCCCGCCTGAGGGCACGGCGACGGCCCGAGGCGACGGCAAGCCCCTGCCGCGGGAAGACCGCGGGCAGCGGGCTTGATCGGCTCGGGTTACTTCTTCTTGCCTTGGGTCTGGCGGGCCCGTTTTTCGCCCCTGGTCAGAGGGCCGCGCACCTCGCCTGGCCTGCGGTCGGGCGGTCGTTGGTCGTCGTTGCCCGTCGTCGTCGGTCGTCCTCGGAGGGCCCGGAGTGGGGCCCGGCTCGGGGCCCGTCATGGCCTCTAGCGCCAGAGAGTCAGGACACGCGAAGCTCCGGTTGGTACATGTCCAGCCAGGTTGCGATGTCGATCATTCGGTCGAGCTGCTCGCGCACGGGGTCCGGCATTGTGGCCGGGTCCACCTTCACCATCTCGTCGATCGATGACCGAGTGACGACCTGGAAGATCGGGTGGTCCGGCTCGGAGAGCAGCTGCCTGCCCATCTGCTGCAGCCCGCCCGCGTAGCGTGCGTCCTGGGTGGACGGATAGGGGCTCTTCAACCGGTCCGCCACCGATCGCGGGAGCAGATCGCCGGCGGCTGCGCGAAGCAGGCTCTTCTCCCTGCCGTCGAAGCTCTTCAGCGACCATGGGGTGTTGTAGACGTACTCCACCAGCCGGTGGTCGCAGTACGGCACCCGAACCTCCAGGCCGACCGCCATGCTTATCCGGTCCTTGCGGTCGAGCAGCATCTGGAGGAACCGGGTGAGATGCATATGGCACATGACACGCATGCGCCGTTCGTGTTCGTCCTCCCCGGGCAACAGCTCGACGTCGGCAACCGCCTCGCTGTATCGGTCCTTGAGGTACGTCACCAGGTCACTCGTGGCCATCAGATCCGGGTTGAGCACCCCCCTCGGGTTCGATGTGGACCACTCGGACAGTACGGGGACCATCCACGGGAAGATGTGGGCGCGCTGCGCCACCGGGTCTCGGAACCATGGGTACCCTCCGAAGAGCTCGTCCGCCGTCTCACCGGAGAGCGCCACCGTGGAGTGCTCGCGGATCGCCTTGAACAGCATGTACAGCGATACGTCCACGTCGGCGAGGCCGCTGGGGAAGTCCTTTGCGGCCATGACTGCCCTGCGCGCATCAGGATCGGTGAGCGCGGTGTGGGGCAGCACGATGTCCTGGTGCAGCGAGCCGACGTGGTCGGCCACGTCGTGCACGTACGGCGAGTCCGGGGTGGCCCGCATGGTGTCGGGCCGGAAGTTGTCGGCCAGCCCGGCGAAGTCGACGGAAAAGCTGCGCACCTTCTCGCCGTGAGCGGCCAACTTCCGCGCGGACAGCGCCGTGATCGAGCTGGAGTCCAGTCCGCCTGAGAGCAGCACGCATTGCGGCACGTCCGCGACGAGTTGGCGCCGCACGATGTCGTCGAGCAGGTCACGGATCTTGGCGACAGTGGTGTCCCGGTCGTCGGTGTGCTCTTGGGTCGCCAGCTTCCAGTACGTCCGCTCGCGCACACCGGCGCGGTCGACCACCACGAGGCTGCCCGGTCGGACCTCGCGCATATGGGACCAGATTGCGTGTCCCGGCGTCTTGCACACGCTCAGCAGCTCAAACAGGCCGTCGGCGTCGATCACACGCTTGAACATCGGGTGGGCCAGGATGGCCTTGGGCTCCGAGCCGAAAAGCACGCCGTCGGCGGTGGGATGAAAGTAGAAGGGCTTGATGCCCATTCGGTCGCGGATCATGACCAGCTTCTCGTGCCGGGAGTCCCAGACCGCGAAGGCGTACATCCCGTTGAGCCGGTCGGCCAGTGCCTCGCCCCACTCCAGGTAACCGCGCAGCACGACCTCGGTGTCGCTGGCCGTCCGGAAGCGGTGGCCGTGGCGACGTAATTCCTCGCGCAGTTCCGTGAAGTTGTACACCTCGCCGCTGTAGGTGATGACCAACGGGCCGTTAGGGGTGTCGACACGCATCGGCTGCTTGCCGCCCTCGATGTCGATCACCGCCAGTCGGCGGTGGCCGAGTGCCACGTGCCGGTCCACCCAGGTGCCTCTGGCGTCGGGGCCCCGGTAGGCCATGGTCTCGGTCATCGCGTCCACCGTCGCCTGCTCTTTGGTCAGGTCGTGGTCGAACGCGAGCCAGCCTGAGATTCCACACATCTCGGCACTCCCGTCGTCGTCACAGGCTGAATTGCCCACAGCCAGGATCGTCCCGCGGATTTATTAGTGTTTTCTTCACAATGCCTGGACTAAAGGGCTCCGTCAGGTGTTCCCGATCAAGGTTGGTGGAGCATGTCAGGCGGATGGAGGTCGGCGTCATCCCGAAGGCCAAGAGCCGCGAGCACGCCGCCGCACGTGAACACGGCATGCACACCCTGCGGCACTTCTACGCGTCCGTCCTTCTGGACGCCGGGGAGAGCATCAAGGCTCTCGCGGAGTACCTCGGGCACTCCGATCCTGGGCTGATGCTGAAGGTGTACGCGCACCTCATGCCGAGCAGCCGGGACCGGGCCCGGAAGGCTCTTGGGCGAGCGCTCCGGCCTGAGGACCCGGGGGCCTGAGGACCCGGGGGCCTGAGGACCCGGGGGCCTGAGGACCCGGGGGCCTGAGAGCCCGGGGAGGGCCCAGGCCGCGAAAATGCCCCTCATCCGCGCCGAACGCGCAGGTGAGGGGCATGATCACGAAACCTACTTCTTCTTGCCCTGGTTCTTCACGGCCTCGATGGCGGCCTTCGCGGCATCCGGGTCGAGGTACGTGCCGCCGGGCTTTACCGGGCGGAAGTCGGCGTCCAGCTCGTAGGAGAGCGGGATGCCGGTCGGGATGTTCAGGCCCGCGATGTCGGCGTCGGAGATGCCGTCGAGGTGCTTGACGAGGGCGCGCAGCGAGTTGCCGTGCGCGGCGACCAGGACCGTGCGGCCGGTGAGGAGGTCCGGGACGATGCTGTCGTACCAGTACGGCAGCATACGGTCGACGACGTCCTTCAGGCACTCGGTGCGCGGCCGGAGCTCCGGCGGGATCGTCGCATAGCGCGGGTCGTGGGCCTGCGAGAACTCGGAGTCGTCCTCGATCGGCGGCGGCGGGGTGTCGTACGAGCGGCGCCACAGCATGAACTGCTCCTCGCCGAACTCGGCGAGGGTCTGTGCCTTGTCCTTGCCCTGCAGCGCGCCGTAGTGCCGCTCGTTCAGGCGCCAGGAGCGGTGGACCGGGATCCAGAGCCGGTCCGCCGCCTCCAGGGCGAGCTGCGCGGTGCGGATCGCGCGCTTCTGGACGGAGGTGTGCAGGATGTCGGGGAGCAGGCCGGCGTCCTCGAGCAGCTCACCGCCGCGGACCGCCTCCTTCTCGCCCTTCTCGGTCAGGTTGACGTCCACCCAGCCGGTGAACAGGTTCTTCGCATTCCACTCGCTCTCGCCGTGGCGGAGGAGGATCAGCTTGTACGGTGCGTCGGCCATGGCGCCGAGCCTAATCGACGGCGCCGCCCGGCCGGACCGCCCCCGTCGGCCATCGCCTTCCGGTAGTGCTCCGCCCCTGTCCGGCCGTAAGCTGCGATCGCTGCATTCACTGCTTACGCCGCCGGGGGGCTCGCTGTGTCCGTCGCCAGTCTGAGGCGTGCCGCGGTGGAGAGCGTCTCGGGTCTCCCCCGTGCCTTCTGGTGGCTGTGGACCGCGACCCTCGTCAACCGTCTCGGCTCCTTTGTCGCCACCTTCCTTGCCATGTATCTGACAGTCGACCGAGGCTCTTCGGCCTCCTACGCGGGCCTGGTCGCGGCGCTGCACGGACTCGGCGGTGTGGTGTCGTCAGTGATCGCCGGGGTGCTGACGGACCGTCTGGGGCGGCGGCCCACCCTGCTGGTCTCCCAGATCGGCACGGCGTTCTCGGTCGCGCTGCTCGGCTTCATGGAGCACCCCGTCGCGATCGCCGCGGCCGCCTGCCTCGTGGGGATGACGAGCAACGCCTCCCGCCCGGCGGTACAGGCGATGATGGCCGACATCGTCGCCCCCCGGGACCGGGTGCGGGCCTTCTCTCTCAACTACTGGGCGATCAACCTGGGTTTCGCCGTCTCCTCGGCCGCGGCCGGGCTGCTCGCCGCCCACGGCTATCTGCTGCTCTTCCTCGGCGAGGCGGCGATGACGCTGCTGTGCGCGGTGGTCGTCTTCGTGAAACTGCCGGAGTCGCGCCCGGTGCGGGACACCTCCGGTGAGGCGGCGAAGGAGCCCGGCGTCGGCATGGCCGCGGTCCTGCGCGACCGCCGCTTCACGGCCGTCGTCGGTCTCTCCTTCCTCATCGCGACGCTCATCCAGCAGGCCTTTGTCGCCCTGCCGGTCGCCATGGGTGAGGCGGGTCTCTCCAGCACCGACTTCGGGATGGTGGCCTCGGCGAACGGCGTCCTCGTCGTCGCCCTGCAGCTACCGGTGACGCGTTGCACCGAACACCGGGACCCGGCACGGCTGTTGATTCTCTCCGCCCTGCTCACCGGCTACGGTTTCGGGCTGACGGCATTCGCCGACTCCCTGACGGCGTACGCGCTGACCGTATGTGTCTGGACGCTGGGCGAAATCATCTACTCGCCGACCCAGATGGGCCTGGTCGTACGCCTCTCCCCCACCCATGGGCGCGGCCGCTACCAGGGCGTCTACAGCCTTTCGTGGTCCATCGCCGCGCTGACGGCGCCGCTGCTGGGCGGCCTGGTCATCGACCACCACGGCGCGGACGCCCTCTGGGGCCTCTGCGCAGCACTGGGCACGATGGCCGCGATCGGCTACGGGCTGCTGATGCGGGACCTGCCCGACGAGCAGCCCGTCCTCCTCGGCGCGGAGGCGGCCCCCGCCGGGGGAGGCGAAGGCGACGGTACGGGAGGATGCGTCGACGGAGGTGCCGGGCGAGGTGCCGGAACAGGCATCGACGGAGGTGCCGGGCGAGGCACCGGAGCAGCCCTCGACGGAGGTGCCGGAGCAGGCGTTGGCGATAGTGCCGACGAGGGCGCCGGCGAAGAGCCCGCCGCTCCTCGTCAGGACCCGGCGGCCGGGACAGCCTGCGGGTGATGCGGCAGGACCGGCGGACTCTGCGCGGTCAGCGCACGTCAGCGCGCCGGTACCACCTGAACGCCCGGCAGTCGGGCGAGCGTCGCCGCCCGTTCCGCCACGCTACGGGGCCGGTGCCCGGCCCCCGCGGGCGCGCCTCAGTCCTGCGACTCGTCGGGCTGCTGGGTCAGATGCGTGAAGGCTTCCAGGTTCCGCGTCGATTCGCCGCGCGCCGTCCGCCACGCGTACTCCTTGCGGATCGCCGTCGCGAAGCCCATCTCCAGAAGCGTGTTGAAGCTGCCGTCCGCGTTCTCCAGGACCGCGCCCAGCAGCCGGTCCAGCTCCTCCGGTGTCACCGCGGACAGCGGCAGCTTGCCGACCAGGTAGATGTCGCCGAGCCGGTCGATCGCGTAACTCACCCCGTACAGCCGGGTGTTGCGCTCCAGCAGCCAGCGGTGGACAGCCGCTTCGTTCTCGTCCGGGTGCCGGACGACGAAGGCGTTCACCGACAGCGAGTGCTTGCCGACGACCAGCGAACAGGTCGTCGACAGCTTCCGGGTTCCGGGCAGCTTCACGACGTACGTGCCGTCGTTCGGACTCTCCCATTCGAGTCCGGCGTCGTCGAGGGTCCGCTCGACGGTCTTCCGTGTGTCCAGTCCAGCGTGAGCAGCGTCAGCCATGCAGCGAGCGTAGACGACGCCGCTCGTTCATCGCCGCCGTGTACACCTCCGCCGTCGCCGAGGCCGCCGTGTCCCAGCCGAACGACTGCGCGTGCCGGGCCGCCGCCTCGCCCATCCGGCTCACGAGCGAGGGGTCGTCACTGAAGCGGCGCAGCGCCCGCGCGTAGTCGGCCGGTTCGTGCCCTGACACCAGGAAGCCGCTGACACCGTCCCGTACGGCCACCGGCAGGCCGCCCACCGCGGCCGCGACGACCGGGGTGCCGCAGGCCTGCGCCTCGATGGCGACCAGTCCGAAGGACTCGCTGTACGAGGGCATGACCAGCACGGACGCCGCCCGGTACCAGTCCGCGAGCTGCTCCTGGCCCACCGGCGGCCGGAAGCGCACCACATCGGAGATGCCCAGCCGGGCGGCCAGCTTCTGCAGCCCCTCGGGCTTGGCCAGCCCGCTGCCGCTCGGCCCGCCGACGACGGGGACCACGATCCGTTCGCGCAGCCGGGGCTGCTCCTCCAGCAGGGCGGCGACCGCGCGCAGCAGGACGTCCGGTGCCTTCAGCGGCTGGATACGGCCCGCGAAGAGCGGGATCAGCGCGTCCTGCGGCAGCCCGAGGCGGGCACGCGCGGCGGCACGGCCGGCCTCGGTGCCCGCAGGGTCGGGCCGGAAGCGGTCCAGGTTCACCCCGGGGTGGACGACGGCGACCTTGCCGGGGTCCGCGTCGTAGTGCCGTACGAGCTCGTCGGCCTCCTCGGCCGTGTTCGCCACGAGCCGGTCGGCGGCCCGGACTATCTGGGTCTCGCCGATGACCCGCGCGGCCGGTTCGGGGGAGTCGCCCTCGGCGAGCGCGGCGTTCTTGACCTTGGCCATGGTGTGCATGGCATGGACCAGCGGGACGCCCCACCGCTCGGCGGCGAGCCAGCCGACGTGGCCGGAGAGCCAGTAGTGGGAATGGACGAGGTCGT
This sequence comes from Streptomyces sp. 8N706, assembly GCF_052245415.1. Taxonomy (NCBI): domain Bacteria; kingdom Bacillati; phylum Actinomycetota; class Actinomycetes; order Kitasatosporales; family Streptomycetaceae; genus Streptomyces; species Streptomyces sp. 8N706. Next base: position 163,307 of record NZ_JBQQBW010000004.1, read on the forward strand.
AATGGCCCGGGCGGTGGCCCGCCCATGCCTGCATCACACCGTGCGTGAAGGCGCACAGCTGCGCGGGCAGCTCCTCCTTGGACAGGCCTTCGTAGGGGCCGGCGTCCACATGCCGTACGAGGACACCGGGCGCCAGCTCGACGGCGGACGGAAGCGTGCCGGTCGTGGCGCGGGTGAAGATCTCGACCTCGATGTTGATCGCGGCGAGACGCCGGGCGAGCTCGACGATGTAGACGTTCATGCCGCCGGCGTCCCCGGTGCCGGGCTGGTGCAGCGGCGAGGTGTGCACACTGAGTATCGCCACCCGCCGTGGTCGGCGCGGACCGGCGCCGGGCAGCCGCAGACGGTGCGGAGTGACCAGGGGGCCGTGGTTACGGCCGCGGAGCGCCCCGAGCCGGGACACGTACTGGCTCACCTCGTGAGACCTCCTTGCGGGAGCGGACCTTCCCTTTGAACGTGTAACCAACGGAACGCCTCACACCATTTCCGTTTTGCCAAAACGTGACGGTCCTGCCGTGCCGAGGCCTCGCCCATGGGAGCGTAGGGACTCCGTCGGGGAGCGCGCGCAGGGCCGCGGAGCGCGCTCGGGGCGGTTGCCGGGGGCGTGCCGCGACGGGCGCGCTCGGGGCGGGGGCCCCGGAGGCAGGCCGCGGAGGCGACGGGGCGGGGGTTCCGGGGCCGTGC